>CALDFY010000001.1 GCA_937942115.1 uncultured Anaerolineae bacterium
GCCGCGCCGCTGGTGGTGGGGACGCCCCGCCAGGCGAAGGCCATGCCGACTTCGGCCCCCTCCACCTGGTGCCGCCCGGCCTCGCCGCGCAACTGGAACACCACCTCCAGCACCCGCGCCAGCCCGGAGCCATCCAGCAGGTGCCCCATCCCCAGGCTTCCGCCGGAGGGGTTGACGGGAAATTCGCCGTTGATTTCCGTCCCGCCTTCCAGGGTCCACAAGCCCGCCTCGCCGGGGCGACAGAACCCCAGCGCTTCCAGATGCTGGAGTTCTTTGTAGGCAAAGGTGTCGTCTATCTCGGCGAAGTCTATCTCGGCCCGGGGGCTTTTGATCCCGGCGGTGCGGTAAGCCATCTGGGCCGCCAGGTACGCGTACGACGCCTCTCCCCACGGGCGGCTCTCCAGGGTATGGGTGTCGTTGGCCCAGCCAATCCCCCGAATCCAGACCGGGCGGTCGGTGAGGGCGCGAGCGGTGGCGCCATCGGCCACGACCAGGACGATGGCCCCATCGGCGTGGTCGGCGCACTGCAGGCGGGTGAGGGGTTCGGCCACCATGTCCGACGCCAGCACCGCCTCCACGCTCAGGTCGGCGCCGTAGGCGGCCAGGGGGTTGAACAGCGCGTTGGCCCGGTTCTTCACCACTACCCGGGCGCATGCCTCCAGCGGGGTCGCCGTCTCCGCCAGGTACCGCCGCATCTCCATTCCGGCGATGGCGTAGGGGTGGAACGCCAGCGGGCGGTTATAGACGGGGTCCATAGCGTAGGCCAGGATGTGGGGGAGGGTGAGGATGTTGGAGGCTTTGCTGTGGGCCTCCACGACCACGACGTCAAACTGGCCGGTGAGAATCTGCATCACCGCTGCCGCCAGGCCGTGGATGCCGTCGCCCGTGATGGTGTGGTTGGGCCGCAGCGCGCCGCCCAACTGGTCGGGGGTGTATTCGTCAAAGATGCTGGTCCCCTCTATGAAGTCCTCCGCCACGGTGACGAAACTGTCCACATCCCGGCGGGGGTCAATGCCGGCGTCCTCGTAGGCCCGCACGGCCGCTTCGTACATCATCTCCTTGTAGGAGAGATCGGGGGAGATGGAACGGAATCCGCTCCATCCGGCCCCCACAATGGCGACTTCGCGCAGCATAGGCACCTCCTGGGGGAAAGGATACAAGGATGCAAGGATACAGGATGCAAGGATACAGGATGCAAGGATGCAAGGATACAAGGATACAAGGGCGGGAGGAAAGAATCTGCAATCTGCAATCTTGAATCTGCAATCTGCCGAATCTGCAATCTTGAATCTGCAATCTGCTGAATCTGCAATCTGCCGAATCTGCAATCCGCCCTATCGCTCTGTAGCCGGGATGAAGATACGGAACGGAAGCGGCTCAAAGGCCAGGGTCAGGCTGAGATAGTCGTCGCTGTAGCCGCCGACGGCGTAGATGGTCAGGTCCAGCAGCGTCACGCCCGCGCCCTGCCAGCCACCCAGCAGCGGGGTCTCCACCGGCATCCAGAGGGCCTGGGCCGGGTCGTACCGTTCGTTGAAGCCCAGGTATCCCCCCCAGCCTCCGCCGCCGACGGCGTAGAGTTGCCCGCCGAAGGGGACCAGTCCCAGGCCGCCCCGGGGCAAGGTGAGGGGAGGGCAGGCCGACCAGGTGTCCCGCGCCGGGTTGTAGACGGCGCAGGTGGTCTGTTCCTGACCGGCGCGGTATCCGCCGACGACGTAGATGTCGTCCCCCAGTGGGGCCGCCGCCGCCAGCGCCTGCGCGACGGGCATCGCCGACCGTTCCTCCCAGCGGTCGGCCGGAGGGTCATAGACGTAGACCGTATCCAGGTACTGCTGGCCGTCGGTGCCGCCGAAGAGGTACAGCCGGTCCCCGTGGACGGCCAGCGCGTAGCCGCAGAGGGGGTGGGGGAGCGGTGCGGCCGTCGCCCAGGTTTCGGCGGCGGGGTCGTAGACCTCCAGGACGGAGAGGGCCGCGCCGTCGGCGGTGCAGCCGCCGGGGACGAAGACCCGACCTCCCAGGACGGCGGCGCCGATGTAGGCGGCGGGGGTCGGTTTGGGCGCGCCGCGCGCCCAGGCGTCGGTGTTGGGGTCGTAGATTTCCACGGCGTCGGTGACCCCCTCGGGGGTTTCTCCGCCGATGGCCAGCAGGCGTCGCTCCCAGGGGGTCGCCGCCAGCCAGGCCCGGCGGGTGGGCATCTGGGCCCGTTCCACCCAGCGGGATTCGGCACTGCGGCCCGCAACGACCGCCGGTGCCTCGCTCCGGGAAGGAAGAAGCCCGGCCGCCGGCGGGGCGGAGGGAGCCGGGCGGGGCCAGGCGAGGGCCGCAGCGGCCACCGCGATCAGCGCTCCCCCGATCAGGACCACCCGACGGTGCCAGGGGAGGGGCGGTTCGGGCGCCGGAGCCGCAGCGGGGGCAATCGCAAGGGGGGCAACCGCAAGGGGGGCAACCGCAAGGGTTGCCCCTACATCGTCCGTTGTCGTAGGGGCAGGGCTTGCCCCTGCCCCCGTAGGGCTTGCCCACGCCCCCGTAGGGCTTGCCCCTGCCCCCGCAAGGGTCACCCCGACATCAACCCACCCCTGGCGCACGGCGACCATCGTCGCCTCGGTGCGGGAGACCACCTCCAGTTTGGTGAAGATGTTGCGCAGGTGGACTTTGACGGTGTTGGTGCTGATGTGCAGCCGGTGGGCGATCTCCTTGTTGGAGAGGCCGGTGGCGACATAGCGGAGAATCTCCAGTTCCCGTTCGGTCAGCGGTTCGCCGGGTTCAGCCATGGGTCAGGCCGCAAGTCGCAGGTCGCAGGGTCGCAGGTCACGTGCGGGTGGCGATGGCGATGCCGGTCAGGACCAGCGCGCCCCCGATCAGGGTGACAATGCCCGGGACTTCGCCCAGGATGATCCATGCCAGGATGCTGGAGCCGATGGGTTCGCCCAGGACGGCCAGCGTCACGTAGGTGGCCGGGAGGTGGCGGAGGGCCCAGTTCAGCGAAGAGTGGCCCGTCATCTGCGGTCCCAGCGCCAGCAGGAGCAGCCAGAGCCAGTGGATCGGCGGGTAGCCTCCCAACGGGACGCGCGCCGTGGCGGCGACCGCCATCAGGACAACGGCGGCGGTGGCGTAAACGGGGAAGACGTAGGCCAGCAGGGAGAGGCGGGCCCGCAGCCGCCGCCCGATGAGGAAGTAGCCGGCCACCGAGAGCGCACCCGCCAGCGCCAGCAGGTCCCCGGTCAGCCGGTGGGTGCCCTGCCCCCAGTCGTCCGTACCGATGATGATGGAGCCGACGGTGGCAACGGCCAGGCCGACCACCAGCGGTCGGCTCAGTCGCTCCCGCAGAATCAGAAACGACCCCAGGCCCACGAAGAGCGGACTGGTGCTGACCAGGACCACCGAGGCGGCGACGGAGGTGTAGGCCAGGGAAGAAATCCAGGTGGCGAAGTGGACCGCCAACATGGCGCCGGAGGCCAGCATCAGGAGCCAGTCCTGCCGGGACAGGCCGCGCAGTTCCTCCCGCCGGGTCGTCAGGGTGACCGGGGCCAGGATGAGGGAAGCCAGGGTGAGCCGCCAGGCGGCAATCGCCAGCGAGTTCACCTCCGCCTGGGCCAGCCGGATGATGGGCGAAGCGGTGGATGCCGCCAGGACTCCCACCACCAGCGCCAGGTGGGGCGGGAAGGACAACGCAGATAAACGCATCTGCGTATTTCTGCGTTTATCTGCGTTCTGGAATGAGGGCGCGGACGAGCGCGGATGAACGCGGATTTTATCTTCTTCCATCAGCGAATCGCTTTGCTACCGGCTCAGCCACGACCAGGGAATCAGCGGATTCACGATGTCCATCGCAATAATGACCAGCGAGATACCGATCAGGATGGCCATCCCGGCCATGTGGATTTTCGCTTCCGTCTCCGGGGGGATACGGCGCCCCCGGATGGCCTCTATGAGGACGAACAGGGCCCGTCCGCCATCCAGCGCGGGCAGCGGGAGCAGATTGGTCATCCCCACGGCCAAACTGATGAGAGCGGTGACCTGGAGGGCCAGGAAGGGGATGCCCGTCTCTACGCTCTCCTTGAGGGCATAGCCCAGAAATCCCAGGATGCCGGGGATGCCCACCGGTCGGACGGCTTCGGCGGCGGAGACCTCGCCCCTGGAGACCATACGCGGCAGGTTGAGGATGCTGAGGATCACGGCGGCCATGCTCTTTCCGGCGGCGACGGCGGCCCGGGGGAGAGCATACTGTTCCACCGACGCCGGGTCCGGCCAGTCCTGCAGGCCGACCCCCAGGAAGCCCCGCCCATCGGTCAGGACGGGGGTGGCCGTGATGGTGAGGAACGCCTTTTCCCTCAAAACGGTCAGTTCCAGCGGCCGACCCGGCGAAGAGCGAATCCATTCCCGCAGTTCGGTGCTCCCTTTCTCCAGTCGGTCTCCGTTGACGGCGGTCACAACGTCCCCCGGGAGGAGCCCGGCCTCCTCGGCGGGGCTATCGGGGACTACTTCCTGGATCTGGACGAAGGCGCGGGTGGGGACGCCTGTCGCGTAGGCAACCATCATCAGGAGGAAGGCGGCCAGGATGTTGAGCAGCGCGCCGGAAAGGAGGACCGTCAGCCGCCAGCGCTTGGGCCGCGCCGCCAGGCTCTGCGGGTGGGACGGGTCCTCCTCCCCCAGGATGCGGACAAATCCTCCCAGCGGGAGCAGGTTGAGGGAGTAAATGGTCCCGGGCTCCAGCGCGGTGAGGGTGCCCCGTACCCAGGGCTCCGGGGGGAGCGGCCCCTCTTCGGGCAGGGCGTTGATCCGCCGAATCTCCGCGACGCGCGGCAGGCCGACCGGGCCCGATTGAAGTCGGACCTCCACATTCTGGCCCGGCGCCAGGCCAGGGGGCAGGCGAACCGAACCGGGCAGGAGCATCCGCTGTCCGTCCACTTCCATCGTCCCGTCCTCCCGGTGGAGGGTGAACAGGCGGGGCGGGAAGCCCAGCCCGAATTCCAGGACGCGCGCGCCGGCCCGTCGGGCAGTCAGGAAATGGCCCAACTCGTGAATCAGAATCATCGGCCCCAGCATCAGGACCAGGGCCAGGGCAAGCCATTGGAAGAGTTCCATATCGCTGATCGCAGATTGCTTATCGCATATCGCCTGATCGCGCTGTCTCCGTCGTCCGTCGTCTGTGGTCTGGGGTCTTACAGCGGGCGTTCGTAGATGCGATGGGCTTTGTAGAAGTTGACCCCCAGCGCCTCCATTTCCCGCATCATTTTGGCGTTCTGTTCGTTGACCTGGACGATTTCGGCGTGGCGGAAGCCCCGCTCGTGGACGGTCTTCTCCAGTTCGGTGAACATGATGGCGTCCACGCCCAGGCCCTGGTACTTCGGCAGGATGCCGCCGCCGTTGAAGTCTATCCGGTCGGTGTGGTTGAACTCCCACAGCAGCATGGCCCAACCGAAGGGGTAGAGACGCCCGCCGCACCGCTGCAGGGCCCGGTTGATGTTCGGGAAGCCCAGGATGAAACCGACAATCTCGTCTCCTTTGACGACGACTTTGGAGACGTCCGACCGGGTCAGATTGATGAGCCGGTCAATGATGCGCTGGGCGTCCTCCCCGGTGATGGGGACGAATTCCCGGTTCTCGGCGAAGGCGGCATTGTAGGCATCCACAACCCGGGGGGCGATGGCCCGCATCTCCGCTTTGGTGCGGAAGGTCAGTACCTGGAAGCCGCGCCGGGCCTTCACCCGTTCGGCAATCTCGTGGATCCGCTCCGGGAGTCGGGTGCTCCCCGGCAGGTAGCCGGAGAAGTAGTCGGTCTGCTTCTGGAAGCCGGCCTCCTGGATGAGACGGTCGTAGTAGGGGTAGTTGTAGGCGATGCCCAGGGCGGGCAGGTACTCAAATCCCCGAATCAGCACCCCCAGGGAGTCCCCGGGGGAGAAGCCCTCGGGCCCGCTGATGGTCTCCAACCCCCGCTTTCGGGCCCAGTCAAACGCAGCGTCAAAGAGCGCGCAGGCCACCTCCCCGTCGTCCACTGAATCAAAGAGGGCGAAGAAGGCCCCTTTTTGGCCCCGGTAGGCGTTGCGCTTGCGGGGCTCCAGGACGGCGATCCGCCCCACCACCTCTTTCCCCACCGTCGCCAGGAAGAAATCGGCGTCGGAATGGCGGTAGTAGGGGTGGCGCTCCCGGTTCAGTTGCTTGCGGGCGCTGGAGACCAGCGGCGGCACCCAGTACGGACAGCCCCGATAGAGGCGGAAGGGGAAGCGGACGAAGCGTTCTACGTCCTGCGGGTTGTCGGTCTGGACTTTGTGGATGCTCACCATAGATGGGCTCCGGGGTCGCACAAGGTTCACCTTGTGCTACATCGCGAAGTAACTGACGGCCAGCACCCCTGGCCCAGCGTGGGTGACGATGGCGGGAGGGAGTTCGTAGATGGGGACTTCGGGGATGCCCAGTCGGGCCGAGAACTCCGCCGCCAGTTCCCGGGCCGTCGCTTCGGCGTCGGCGTGCATAACGGCCAGGTGGGATGCGGGGGTAGGGGGGCATTCCCCCAACACCAATTCCCGCAGTCGTTCCAGCGCCCGCCGCTGAGTCCGCTGTTTCTCAAAGGGCTCCACCCGCCCGTCCCGCAGAGTCAGGATGGGCTTGACCTGCAGGAGCCCGCCCAGGAGGGCCTGGGCGCCGCCGATGCGACCGCCCCGGTGGAGGTACTCCAGCGTGTCCACCACGAAATAGACCCGCTGACGGGCGAGTGTTTCCTGCACCCGGGCGATGATGGTATCGGCGTCCACCCCTTCCTGCGCCCAGCGGGCCGCCAGGAGGACGACCGTCGCCAGCGGCGCGGCGATGGTTCGGGTATCCACCACGCGAATGTCCGCTCCGGGGAAGTCCTGCGCCGCCGTCAGCGCGCTGCGGACGGTGCCGCTCAGTTCGGAGGACGGGTGCAGGCAGATGATGGTCCGGTATCCCTCCGCCAGCAGCCGCTCAAAGATGGGGTTGTAGAGGGCCGGGGGCGGCGCGGCCGTCTTGGGCAGCGTCGGCGAGGAGCGCAGTTTCTGCAGAAACATCCGGGTGTCCATCTCCGTGTCGTCCCGGTAGGACTCCTCGCCGAAGATGATGATCTGCGGGAGGACCGGGATGTCGTGGGCCTGGGCCAGTTCGGGCGGCAGGCTGGAAGTGGTGTCGGTGACGATTTTGATCATCGCGGCTCCTTTCTCTACCCGAATTATACAAGACAATCAGGAGGAGACAAGTTCCCCCCGGGCGGCCTCGCCCACCTCTGCCCAGCGGACACCCTCCATCGCCATAAAGATCAGCCCCAGAAGGGTGACCGGGATCAGCAGGATGGCGTGAAGGACCAGGATGTAACTCCCCGCCGCCGCTGCGGGTGCGCCCATCCCCTGCAGGATTTTGATGCCCACTTCAAAGGTGCCGATGTAGCCGGGCAAGGACGGGAGCGCGGTCAGCAGGTTGACGGCCCCGCCCATCACCATCACGCCGACATATCCCAGGTGGAGGTCAAAGGCGAAACTGACCAGCCAGTACTTGAGAGCCTCCAGCAGCCAGACCCAGACGGTGATGCCGAAGAGGACGAGAACGTCCCGGGCGCGGCGCAGTCCCTCCAGCCCGGCGATGACCCCTTCCAGGAAGTTCATCAGCAGCGGGCGGACGCGGGAGGGGACGAGTCTCTCCAGAACCCGGCGGGCCACCTGCCGCAGGCGGTCCGGATGGGCGGCCAGGGCCAGGAAAACGACCAGCGCGCCGAAGAAGACCCCGCTGGCGACGGCGACCAGCCGTCCCAGAAACGCAGAAAGGGGCAGGAAGAGGAGGCCGAAGAGGACAAAGCAGACCAGGGTCAGGCCGTCAAACAGACGCTCCAGAAGGGCGGTGGTCAGGGTGGTGCCGATGTGGACGCCTTCCTTCCGCCAGAGGACGTAGGCCCGCAGCACCTCCCCCAGCCGGAAGGGGAGGATGTTGTTGCCCATGTAGCCGATGACGACGACGGGAAAGAGGCGGGCGGTGGGGATGGACTGGCTCCCGCGCAGGAGAAACTTCCACCGCCAGGAGCGAAACCAGACGGAGATAAAGTAGACGGTCACGCCGGGGACCAGCCAGATGTAGCGGGCCGTCTTCAGGGCATCCCAGACCTCCCGCAGGTGCAGGTCCCGGAAGGCGAACCACAGGAAGAAGAGGCTCAGGATGAGGCCGATGAGGAGAAGGGGCCAGCGCCGTTTGATCATGTCCGAAAGGTCCAGGTGTCGGAAGCGTATTTCTCCTGGCGCAGTTGTCGGGCAGTCTCCACTTCCCAGGGGGTCAGTTCTCCCAACTCCAGTTGGATGCTCATCGCGCGGGCGAAGCCCTCCGCGACGGCCTGAGCGGCTTCCTCCCACGAAACGTCCCGTCCCAGCACCTCTGCCAGCGTTGTCGCCCGGGCGCGCACCCGGACGGGGTCAGCGGGCGGGTTCAGGAACGGGCAGATGCGGGCGATGTCGCCGGTCAGGGGGAGCGCGCCGTGCTGGAGGAGCGCCCCGCGCCCCCGCATCTGGGCGCTGCCGACCAGTTTCCGCCCGTCCACGACAATCTCAAACTCTCCCGGCGTCTCAAAGCAGACGGGCCCGGTCGGGGCCGGGGGCTTCTGCTCCTGGGCAACCGCATCCCGCACGCCCAGGAGGGTCAGTGCGGCCAGCAGACCCTCGCTGATGCGCCGGCAACTGGTCAGGACGTCCCCGCGCACGCGCGGGTCGGTGAGCGGCGCGGCAACGGAGTAGGTGAGTTCGTCTATGTGGAGGATGGCGCGCCCGCCGGTGGGGCGGCGGACCAGGCCGTATCCGGCGGCGGCCAGCGCGTCCCGGTCCACCTCGTCGGCGGATTGGTGGCGGCCCAGGGAGAGGCAGGGGGGCTCCCAGGCGTAGAGCCGCAGCGTCGGCGGGACCCGCCCCTCCGCCACCCCATGCCAGATGGCCTCATCCACCGCCATCTGGGTCGGCCCGTCGGCGGGCCCGAAGCGGATGAGTCTCCAGACCGGGAAATGGGGATCCATCTCCACAATAGGTGTCAACTATCATTCAGCGCGGCCCACAGGGCTTCCAGGGCAACCCGCGCGCAGGCCCGGCGCGCCGGTCGCAGGTCCATCCCCAGCCATTGGGCTATGTCCGCCTCCCCGAGCCGGCGCAGTTCCTCCAGGGGCCGCCCCTGAATATGCTCCATCAGCATAGACGCGGCGGCCAGGGCGATGACACATCCCTCGCCGGTGAAGGCGGCCTCCGCGACGGTCCCCGTCCCGTTCAGGTGCAATTCCACCTGTACCCGGTCGCCGCAGAGGGGGTTTTCGGCCTCGCCGACCCGGTCCGGGGCTTCCAGATGCCCCCGGTGGCGGGGGTGCTGGTAGTGGTCCAGGACGCGTTCCCGGTACGGGGTGGACATTCAGCCTCCGGCGGAGCGGCGGTACGCGGCCAGGCCGGCGCGCAGGGCGATCAGTGGGGAAAGGGCACAGGCGCGGCGGTTCGGCGGGATGGGCGCATCCAGCCAGCCGATCACCTCCTCTTCGGTCAACGCTTCCAGTTCCTCCAGCCGTTTCCCCTGCAGGCGTTCGGTGAAGACGGAGGCCGACGCCATACTGATCATACATCCCTCTCCCTCAAAGGCCACCTGGGCGACCTGCCCATCGGGGTCCAGGGCAATCTCCAGATGGACCTGGTCGCCGCAGGAGGGGTCGTCGCTGTCGGCGACGATGTCCGGCGAAGCGAGCCGTCCCCAATTACGGGGGTGGGCATAGTGGTCCAGGATGGTTGGAGAGTACAGAGTGCTCATATCCATCGGTTGCGGTTGTGATATAACAACTATCTACCCGACAGTTTGGAAAGCAGGACGCGGACGAGCGCGGAAAGCGCAGAAAAAATCTCCCTTTCGTTCTCCCACCAAGACACAAAGGCACAAAGAAAATCAGTAACTACCTACGCCAGGGGCTAAAAGCCCAAGGCCCTAACTTTTTCGGCGCGCTGGCCTCACCCCTCCCCTGGCTCCTCCCCTCTCCCAAACTTCGTTGGGGAGAGGGGCGCCTCACCCCTCCCCCGGCCCCTCCCCTCTCCCAAACTTCGTTTGGGAGAGGGGCGC
>CALDFY010000002.1 GCA_937942115.1 uncultured Anaerolineae bacterium
CCGCGCCGATGCCCTGGCCGGGCTGGCCCCCCACCTGCCGGAGGACCTGCTGGGCGAGGCCCTGGCCGCCGCCAGGGAAATCGGGAATGAATACCACCGGGCCGAAGCGCTGGCCGGTCTGGTCCCCCACCTGCCGGAGGACCTGCGGGAACAGGCGCTACGGGAGGCCCTGGCCGCCGCCAGGGAAATCCGGCAGGAAGATTACCGCGCCAAGGCCCTGGCCGCCCTGGCCCCCTACCTGCCGCAGGAACTGCTTTCCCAGGCCCTGGCCGCCGCCAGGGAAATCGTGGATAAATCCGACCGCGCCGAGGCCCTGGCCGGGCTGGCCCCCCACCTGCCGGAGGACCTGCTGGGCGAGGCCCTGGCCGCCGCCAGGAAAATCGGGAATAAATACCACCGGGCCGAAGCGCTGGCCGCCCTGGCCCCCCACCTGCCCCAGGAACTGCTGGGCGAGGCCCTGGCCGCCGCCAGGAAAATCCGGGATGAATACCACCGGGCCAAAGCCCTGGCCGCCCTGGTCCCCCACCTGGCCGAATTGGGCTACCCCCAGGAGGCCCTGGCCGCCGCCAGGGAAATCCGGGATGAAGACGCCCGCGCCTTTGCCCTGGCCGCCCTGGCCCCCCACCTGCCGCAGGAACTCTTGGGCGAGGCCCTGGCCGCCGCCAGGGGAATCGGGTGGGAAGACGCCCGCGCCCGGGCCCTGGCCGGTCTGGCCCCCCACCTGGCGGCCCTCCCCCGCCCGGCCCTCTCCCCCCTCTGGGACGAGACGCTGCCGCGCCTGGCCCGCCGCACCCGCCGGGATGTGCTGGCGGACCTGCGGGCGCTGGCGCCGGTGCTCTTCGCCCTGGGCGGGGCGGAGGCCGTGCAGGAGACCTTCCGCGCCATCCAGGACGTGGGCCGCTGGTGGCCGTAGCCATCGCGTTGCGCTTCGGAGGGAACGAGGAAACGCCGATGGACCTTTTCGGCAAAGTCGCGCTGGTCACCGGGGGCGCCGTGCGGGTGGGGCGCGCCATCGCCCTGGGATTGGCCTCGGCCGGCGCCCACCTGGTCGTCCACTACCACCGCTCCGCTGATGCCGCCCGGGAGACCGTCGCCGGGGCCCGCCAGCGGGGCGTGGAGGCGGTGGCCCTCCCGGCCGACCTGGCCGATCCGGAGGAGGCCCTCTCGCTGGCCCGGCAGGCCCTCGCCCACTTCGGCCGCGTGGACGTCATCGTCCACGGCGCCTCCCCCTTCGTGCGGGCCTCCCTCTCCGGAACAACCCCCGAACTCTGGCGCCAGGTCCTGGGGGTGCTGGTGGACGGGTTCTTCATCCTGGCCCGCGAACTCACCCCGGGGATGGTCGCTCGCGGGGAGGGGGGCATAGTGGTCGTTCTGGACCGGGGGACCTTTGACCCCTGGCCGGATTTTCTGGCCCACAGCGTGGGGAAAAGCGCGCTCTGGGCGCTGGCCCGCAACCTGGCGGTGGAACTGGCGCCCCATGTGCGGGTGAACGGCGTGGTGCCCGGGCCCGTCCTCCCGCCGCCGGACTATCCGGAGGAAGACCGGGCCCGGATCGCCCAGGGGACCCTGCTGGGGCGCTGGGGCGACCCCCAGGACGTGGTGGAGGCCGTCCTCTTCCTCCTCCGCGCCGACTACATCACCGGAGAAGTCCTTTTTGTGGACGGCGGGGAACGCTGGGCCCACCGTCGCCCTCTCGGCCCGCGCCCGACCTGAATTGCAAATCCCCAGCATAATGGTATAATAGCGCCGTCCGGCGACCCTGCTCAAAAGAGACCGTCATTACCCCAATATACACGGAGGTTCAAAATGACATACGTCATCACCAGCCTGTGCAAGCGGGCCGGGGCCTGCGTGGATGTCTGCCCCACCGACTCCGTCCATTTTGTGGACGGGGACCCCAACTGGCCCACCTACTACATCAACCCCGATACCTGTATTGAGTGCGGGGCCTGCGCCGCCGAGTGCCCCAACGAGGCGATCTTCCACGAGGATGAGGTGCCCGACGCCTACAAGGCCGACATCCAGAAGAACGCCGACTACTACAAGATCGGTCCGGGGAAGGACCAGGTGTAACCCCACTCCCTCCACCAAAAAGGCCGCCCCTGCAGGGGCGGCCTTTTTGGTTATCGGGGGGCGCTTATCCCCCTTCTTCCAGCCACTCCGCCAGTCCCTCCGGCGTCTCCGCCTCTACGGGGACGTAGATGATCCCCGGATAGTACCGCTCAAAGAAGGCCCGCAGGTCCCCGCCCCAACCCGCCGGGTTGACAGCGATCACCCGCCGGAAATCCAGGTCGCCGATGCCGGCGTCGTCGGCGCTGCCGCCGAGGGTGTACCGGTGGCGGTCCCACGTCGCCGCCACCACCGCCTGGGCCCAGGCCCGGCCGGCCTGCGGGGGCAGGAGGACGTAGGTCCGGCCGTACTGGACCCGGGGCAACCCGCCGGAGGGGGGCGGTCCTCCCGGCGTCCCGGGGGAAGGCGGCAGGGCCTGCAGAATCTCCGCCAGTTCTTCGGGGGTCTCTGCGTGGACCGACACCAGCGCCACGCCCGGATAGTACTCGGCGAAGAAGGCGGCCAGGTCGCCGGGCCAGCCCTCCGGATTGACAGCGACCACCCGCCGGACCGGCAGGTCGCCGATGCCGGCGTCGTCGGCGCTGCCGCCCACGGTGAAGCGGCGGGTGTCCCATGTCGCCGCCACCACCGCCCCGGCCCAGGCCCGGTCGGCCTGGGGGGGCAGGAGGACGTAGGTGCGCTCGTACGGCACCCGGGGCGTCCCCCGCACCGGCTCCAGATAGCGGCGCGCATTCAGGTAGTGGCTGGTAGGCCGCAGTTCCAGTCCCCCGATCCGCATCCCCAGGTGCAGATGCGGCCCGGTCGCCTGACCGGTCCGTCCCGCCAGGCCGATGACCTCTCCCGCCGAGACGGTACTGCCGTCCGGCACCAGAATCTCCCGCAGGTGGCCGTAGATCAGGGTGACCTGGCCCACGCCGGGGACATTGCTGACCGTCCGGACGTACTTCCCGTAGGCCGTGCCGGGCGGGCCGTGGGAGACCTGTCCCCGCAGGCAGGCCAGGACCGGAGAACCCTCCGCCGCCTGTAAATCCACCCCCTCGTGTCCCCCGTGCAGCCAGCAGGTCTGGTGGACGGGGTCCCAGGAGGCCTCGTAGTAGGTCTGTTGACGGTCTCCGTAGGC
The DNA here is from genome assembly GCA_937942115.1 of uncultured Anaerolineae bacterium. GTDB lineage: Bacteria > Chloroflexota > Anaerolineae > B4-G1 > DUEL01 > SpSt-77. The sequence continues at coordinate 3,191 of CALDFY010000002.1, forward strand.
CTGGGTGTAGGCCCGGGTGACCGTCGGCCAAAGCAACCGCAGCGCGGCCGGATGGGGCATCCGCTTCCGACTGCCCACCGCGCCGGGAATCGCCGTCGGGGTGCCGTCGGGACGGAGCCAGGTCAGCCCGGCCCAGGAGGGGTCGGAAGCACGGAGGAGGAAACCATAGACGGCCTCTATCCGGTCGTACTGGGTACAGAAAAAGTAGAAATCGGCGTACTGGGCACCCTTCTCGGCGTCCGATGGGGCCGGATGGACGTTGGCGAACTGGGAGATAATGACCGGTTTGGGGCGGACCTCGGGCCGTTCCAGATAGAGGCGCAGGAAGCGCAGGGCGCCGTTGTAGTTCTCCATCTCCGCCCGCGTCGCCCAGTAGACGTGGCAGCAGACGAAGTCGGCGGCGGCCAGCGCCTCCCGGCACTCGTTCAGGAACGCCTCATCGGGGACGACGGGGGTCAGTCCGGGCAAAGTGGGGCCGGCGGGGGCCAGGCCGGGGAAGCCCACCCTGAGGGGCGGGCCGAAGCGGCGGCGCAGGCCGTCGGCCACGGCGAGAAACCAGGCGGAGAAGGCGGCGGGCGACTCCCAGGAGACGCCGTAGCCGCACGGGGCGGTGTTCGGCTCCCCGTGGATTTCAAAGTCGGTGACGCCAGCGCGGAGAAACGCGGCCACCAGAGGGGCGAACTCCTCCACAAACGCTTCCGGCGGAGTCGGCGCCACGCCAGGCCGGGGGCTCAGCAACTGGACCAGGAACCGCTGGATGCCCAGCCCCCGCAGCGCGTCCACGTCGCCGACCGAATGGACTCCGGCCCGCAGCCGCGCCGCTTCTACGGCGGCCCGCTGGAGGGCCTCCAGGTCCGCCGGGCGGACGGGGCCTTCTCCGAGGGTCACTCCCGCTTTGGCGAACGTCATATCCCGCCTCCCTTCCCCATCATCTCTCCCCCGGCGGCTGCGCCGCCACCCCCTCCCCTCTCCCGAACGACGTTCGGGAGCGGGGAGGGGGGCAGGGGGAAGGGTGAGGCTGGCCCCCTTCGGCTTCCTGGGGCTGGCCTTTATGCTGGTGGAAATTCCCCTCCTTCAGCGGTTCATCCTGTTCCTGGGGCATCCGGCCTACGCGATGGCGGGGGTGCTGGGGGCGCTGCTGTTGTTTTCGGGACTGGGGAGTCTTTTATCGGCGCGCGTCCCGCTGCGCCGGGCGCTGGGTGGGGTCGTGGGGGTGGTGGTCCTCTACGGACTGGGGATGCCCCTGCTCTCGGGGCCGCTCTTGGGGCTTCCGTTCTGGGCGCGCGCGGCGGTGACCGGCCTGGGGCTGGCCCCGCTGGGGATGGCGATGGGGATGCCCTTCCCGCGCCTTCTGGAAGCCCTGCAGGAGCGGGAGCCGGGGCTGGTGCCCTGGGCGTGGGGCGTCAACGGCGCGCTCTCCGTCGTCGCCTCCGTCCTGGCGGCCCTGATGGCTCTCTCCTGGGGCTTCCGGGCCGTCCTGATCGCCGGCGCGGCGGCCTACCTGGGGGCCGGGCTCACCTCGGCCTGGGCGTGGCGGTCTCCTGCATCCGGTGCTGCTGGACCCCCGGCCCGGTGAGGGGAACGAAGGCCACGCCGCCGTAGTTGTAGGCCTTGAGTTCCCCGTCCGGCTGTTTGACCAGTTTCCAGAGCACCTGATACCCGCCCGGCGGTCCCACCGGGATGACCATTCGCCCGCCCACGGCCAGTTGCTCCACCAATGGCGGAGGGATATGGTCCGGCGCGGCGGTGACGATGATGGCGTCAAAGGGAGCATACTCCGGCCAGCCGTAGTAGCCGTCCCCCTGCTTGCAGGTCACCTGGTACCCCAACTCTTTCAGCCGCTCCGCCGCGCTCCTGGCCAGTTCGGGGATGATTTCTACGGAATAGACCTCCACCCCTGGGATGGAGGCCAGGACGGCGGCCTGATAGCCGGAGCCGGTTCCGATTTCCAGCACCCGGTCGCCGGGCTTCAGGTCCAGGAGTTCGGTCATCAAGGCGACGATGTACGGCTGGGAGATGGTCTGGCCGAAGCCGATGGGTAGAGGATAATCGCCGTAGGCCTGGGGGCGCTCCTCCTCCGGCACGAAGAGGTGTCGGGGGACGGTGCGCATCGCCTCCAGCACCCGTTCATCCCGGATTCCCCGAGCCTGGATGGTCTCAATCACCATTCGCTCCCTCATCTGAACGTAGCGGGCGTCATCCACCGGCGTGGCCGTCGGCGACGGGGTAGGAGATACCGCCGGTCGGCAAGCGGTGGCCAGCAACAAAAAAGAGACAAGAAGAGCCTTTCTCATCATCCTCGTGGAAACAGGATAATTCCCCTCCGCTCTCTCTGACGCTTCGTCAGCCAGCCTTTCACTTCGCTATATTTTGCCTCATCCATAGAGCGCTCTTCCTTCCCGCATCGCCTGAAGAAAGAAGTCCTCTCCACTTCCTGCGGGGTCGCCACGATGATTTCCAGCAGGTCTATATCGCTGAATTCCGCAGGAGTGTCGTCGCGTGAGAGCCAAAGAGGACGACCCTCTCCGGTTTCAGGCCGTCCACCAGTCTCTGCACAATCGTCTCTAACAACTCCGGAGGGACTTGCTTCATCTACCCTCCTCCCGGCAGCGCCTCCTCCAACTGTCGGCGGACGGCAGCGGGCATCGCTTTGGCCGCCCCGGGGCCCCGCAGCCAGTCCTTGAATTTGCGCGCCAGCAGGACAGGGACCGGCGGGTCCTTGACTTCCAGTTTGACGTCCGGATGGGTGAACAGGACCACCCCCCGCATCGGAACCGAGACGTCGGGTAGAATCTTGCCCAGGTAGCGGGTCATCCGCCGCAGTTCATACTCCACGTCCGCCTCCGGCACTCCCAACCCCTCCTGCCCGGCCAGCGAGCGCAGGAATTTGAACCGCTGCCGCCAATTCCAGCGGCCGTTCGCATAGGTCACCTCGCCGGGGATGGAGCGGACCACCAGCACCGTCAGGCCGTCCGGCCCCAGAAGGACGTGGGGGGAGGGGAGGACGTGCTGGTAGAGAGTGTAGCGGTTATCCAGCCCCTTCAGCGCCTCCCGGACACTCCGGTAGTGGGCGCGCGGCCCCTCAAACCGTTCGGCGTAGTAGCCGCCAACGATGGAAAGCCCCACCCCGATCATCAGCGCCAGCCACATCCCCAGGGGGATCAGGGCCGACTCGCGCGTCCAGAAAATGGAGAGGATAAAGGATACCAGCAGGACCAGAAGCCCGGCGATGCTGGCGTAGCGCCCGATGAAGGCGCGACGGCGGATGTGTTTTTCGTTGGCAACGATGCGCATGTGTCCTCCTGATGGATGCCTCACCCCTCCCCCCAACCCCCCATAGGCGTTAACTTAAGGCTGGCTTCGGCTCTCCGCTTCCCGCCGCTTCGGGCGCCGATGGGAAATCGGCCTCCCCTGGGGGCAACCGCGAGGGTTGCCCCTACGCTTCGCGCCGGGCGCCAACCTGCGTTGACGCCCTTCTCAGGAGGTCGGCGAAGGCCGACCTTGTGGCGAACGAAGTGAAGGGACCCGGCCGAAGGCCCAAAGAGGCTGGCTTCAGTCAGCGCCCGAGCCCCAACCCCCTCCCTCTCCCGAACGAAGTTCGGGAGAGGGGAGGGGGATTTTTGGGCGGGCGGCGAAGCCGCCCGCCCAAAAACCCCCTTTCTTCACCCCCCTTTCCCCAGAGCGGAGCGATGGGGAGAGGGGGACAAGAGGGGTGAGGGGCAAGGAAGCCCGCCGCCCGCCCAGAACGAGAGGGGCGCGAAAAAACCTACACTTGTGA
>CALDFY010000003.1 GCA_937942115.1 uncultured Anaerolineae bacterium
GGCGGCCGAAGGCCGCCGCAAAACCCCTACCTTAACTCCCTCCCCTCTCCCGCTTGCGGGAGAGAGGAGGGTTGGGGAGGGGTGAGGGCCTCTGCCGCCAAAGGCGAGCGGGACAGGGGAGGGATAGGGAGGGGTGAGGGCAGGAAGTCCGCCGGCAAGAAGTGTCACCAATTATGAACCATCCCGAAAAACAGAAAAGAAATCGGTGAAAATTCGCATAACTCGTGGCTAACATCTCCTCAGAAAGCCAATGGCTGGAAATCGCGCAGTTTACGAAGAAGCCCTCCGACAGGGGGCGGCCCGGGCCTGGGAGCGGCGCTGGGAGGAGGCCATCGCGGCCTACCAGCAGGCCCTGGCCGAATTCCCGGATGAGCCGGACGCCCTGAGCGGGCTGGGACTGGCCCTGGCCGGGGCCGGGCGCGCGGAGGAGGCCCTGCCGGTCCTTCAGCGCGCGGCGGACCTGGCCCGGGAGAACCCGGTCCTGCATGAGCAGGTGGCTCAGGTGCTGGAGCGGCTGGGGCGCTCAGGGGAAGCCGCCCAGGCGTACCTCCAGGCCGCCGACCTCTATCTTCGCCAGCAGGCATCCGGTCTGGCCGTGGAGCGCTGGAAGGATGCCATCCGGGTTGATCCCTCCTGCATCCAGGCCCATGCCAACCTGCTCCGCGTCTATGTGGGCCAGGGAAAACACCGCGAGGCCATCGCCGAGTACCTGACCCTGGCAACCATCTATCGGGACCAGGGCGAGACGGAAAAGGCGATGGAACTCTGCCAGTACGCCCTGAAACTGGACCCGCGCCATCCAGATGTCCTGGCGTTACTGGACGCACTGCGATACGGAATTCCCAAAGCCGGAGGGACGGGGCCTCTGAAAGCGCCGGAGGAGGAATTGCCGGAAAAGCCGCCGGAGAGAGGGAACCCCGTAGAGGCGGCCCGGCGCACAGCCCTGGCCCAACTGGCCGAAGTGGTCTTTGAGGAGACGCCGCCTCATACCGGCCCCCTCATCCTCCGTCCCCTCTCCAAGCGGGAAATAGATACCCTCATCAGCCGGGGGATTGATGCGCAGGAACGGGGTGACGTAGATGAAGCCATCGCCTGTTATGAGGAGGTTCTGAAAGGCGGCGTCATTGAACCGGCGGTCCATTTCAACCTGGGGCTCCTGTATCAACAAAAACTCCAGTTGGAGGACGCCATTGCCCAGTTCCAGCAATCCGTCTCCAGCCCTCAGTACCGCCTGGGCAGCCTTTTCGCTCTGGGAGAGTGCTATCGGGCCCTGGGCCGCATAGACGAGGCCCTGACTTACTTCCTGGAAGTGCTCAAAATCCTGGACCTGAGCACCGTCCGACAGGACCAGGCCGATGACCTGATTCGCCTGTACGACGAACTGGCCAGCACCTACGCCGCGCGGGGAGAGCGGGAACAGGCGGTGGAGTTCATCAATACTCTCATCGCTTTTCTCAGCGAGAAAGGATGGGAGGACAAAGTCCACCAGGCCCGGCAGCGGTTAGACCTGCTCTCCCGCGAGGGGCCGGTGCTGAGCCTGGCCGAAATCCTGACCGTCCCCGGCTCCGAGCGGATCATCCAGTCCATCGGCCTGGCCCAGGAGTACCTGCGGCGCGACCTGCCCCGGGCCGCAATGGATGAACTGATGAGCGCCGTAGAGCGGGCCCCGACGTTTCTCCCGATCCACCGTCAAATCGGAGAAACCCTGGCCGCGATGGGACGAACGGAACAGGCGGTGGGAAAGTTCCTGGCCATTGCCGATACCTATCGCGTCCGGGGGAACTTCTCCCAGGCGGTGGCGATGTATGAACGAGCGCTCCGTCTGGCACCGATGAACATCCCCGCCCGCCTCAAGTTGATAGACCTCCTGGTCAGCCTGGGGGAAATTGATCGGGCCCTGGAGCATTATCTGGCCCTGGGGGATGCCTATTACCAGATGGCCCAACTGGACCAGGCGCGGGAGAAATACAGCGAGGCGTTGCAACTGGCGCCGCGCGGGAGCCCCGAGCGCCGATGGGAGGTCAAATTCCTGCACCGCATCGGCGATATTGACCTGCAGCGGGTGGAGTGGCGACGGGCGGTCTCCGTCTATGAGCGCATCCGGGACATCGCGCCGGATGACGAGAAGGCGCGCTTTACCCTGATGGACCTCTACGAGCGGTTAGGACGGCCGGACCGGGCCCTGGCGGAACTGGACGGCTTGCTCCGGCATTATGTGCAGGCCGGGAAGGCCCCGAAGGCCCTTTCTATTCTGGAGAAACTGGTGCAGGAGAAGCCCGAGGCGATCCCACTCCGGGCCCGTTTGGCCCAACTCTATCTCAACGCAGGCAGAAAAGAGGACGCGCTGCGGGAACTGGATATTCTGGGGGATTTGCAACTTCAGGCCGGAAAGGTAAAGGACGCCATTGCGACCATTCAGGTCATCCTGCGGCTGCGGCCGCCCAATGCCGAGGCATACCGGGAACTGCTGGAGCAGTTGCAGGCCAGCGCAAGATAAATCTTGCGCTACAGGCTGCGGCCGCCCAATGCTGAGGCATACCGGGAACTGCCGGATCAGTTGCAGGCCAGCGCAAGATAAATCTTGCGCTACAGGTATTACCGGAGGACGACTTCCTCCCGCTCCGGCCCGACCCCGATCAGGGTGACGGGTACGCCGACCGCCTCCTCTATCCGCTCCACGTAGGCCCGCGCCGCCACCGGCAAGTCCTCCCAGCGGCGGGCCGAACGAATCTCCTCATCCCAACCGGGCAGTTCCTCATACACCGGCTGCCAGCGGGCCACCTCCTCTGCCCCCCACTCGCCGGGAAAGCGAGAAATCCGCTCCCCGCCCCGTTCATACGCGACGGCCACCCTTAGCGGGTGAATTCCGGTCAGCACGTCCAGTTTGGTCAGCGCCAATTCGGTCAGCCCGTTGACCTGAGCGGCGTACCGCAGAATGGGGAAGTCCAGCCAGCCGCAGCGCCGGGGGCGGCCGGTGGTGGTGCCGTATTCTCCCCCGGCCTCCCGGATGCGGTCGCCGATGGCGTCGGTCAGTTCGGTGGGGAAGGGCCCGGCGCCCACACGGGTCGTGTAGGCCTTGGCGACGCCGATGACCCGGGTCACCGCCTGCGGCCCGAAGCCCAGCCCCGTCAGTGCCCCGCCCGCCACGCAGGAGGAACTGGTCACATAGGGATACGTGCCGTGGTCCAGGTCCAGCAGGGTTCCCTGCGCCCCCTCGCAGAGGACGGTCTGGCCGGCCGCCAGCGCGCAGGCGACCAGTTCGGAGCCGTCGGCCAGATAGGGGCGGAGCCGCCAGGCCAGGGCAACGGATTCGGCCACCATCTCGTCGGTCGGCAGCGGCTCCAGGCCGTAGTGCTCCTGGAGCAGGCGGTTGTGGGCCTGGACCAGGGCCTTCACCCGCTCGCCGAACGCCTCCGGGTCGGCCATCTGGCCGGCGCGCAGGCCCACGCGGGCGGCCTTATCGGCATAAACGGGGCCGATGCCCCGGCGGGTGGTGCCGATGGCCTCCCGTCCCCGGGCGGCCTCCCGCGCGCCGTCCAGCGCGCGGTGGGTGGGCAGGATAATGTGGGCCGCCGCCGCCAGTTTGACCCGCTCCGGCCCCACATCCACCCCCAGTGAGGCCAGTTCGTCCAACTCCGCCGCCAGTTGGACCAGGTTGACCACTACCCCAGCCCCGATCAGGCAGGTGACGTGGGGGTGCAGAATGCCGGAGGGGACCAGATGCAGACGGAGGACGTGGCCCTGGGCGACCACAGTATGGCCGGCGTTATCGCCGCCGTTGTAACGAGCGACGATATGGGCTTCCCGGGCCAGGTCGTCCACGACCCGCCCTTTCCCTTCATCCCCCCATTGCGCCCCGACAACGATAATCGCTGGCATTGGCACCTCTTGATGAGTGAACCGCAAAGAACGCAGAGGACGCAGAGGTTTCTCCGCGCGCTTTGCAGTTTTTATTCTACCGGTTCCACCACCTGGGGGGTGACGCTGACGCCGCAGTAGGGGCAGACCGCCCAGTGGAGTTGGAGGGGGCGCTTACAGGCCGGGCAGGCCTGCTTGAGCCGGGTGTGGCAGACCGGGCAGAGGATATAATCCGATTTGACCCGCGCGCCGCAGCCGGGGCAGATTTCCGGCTCCTCAATGGCCTGCAGGAGCGCCTCCTGCTCCAGCGAGCGCTCGTAGGCCTCCGCCAGCGTCTCGCGCGGGCGCAGCATCAGGTAGACGATGATCCCGAAGAGGGGAATGAGCGCCACCAGCAACGTGGCGACAATCCATGCCAGGACGTCCCGGGAGCGGGCCCGCATGTCCCGGAAGGTCCAGATAATCGCCCCGCCGTGCAGAGCGGTGAAAACGACGCCGGCACCCAGCGCCAGCCAGAAGACGAGTTTCGCCAGGGTATCCAGAAGGCCTTCCATAGTCACTCCTTATTGGTTTGCCACCAACAGGAAGCATTATACCATTTATCCGGCCGATGGGCAACTGTGCGCGTCCTTACCCCATCTCCGGCTCTTTGCCTCACTCCCCTCTTCCGCCGCCGAAGACGGTCACTGCGAGCATCCCATCGCGCGGGGCGCATTCCCACCCATCAGAAACCGCTGCGTCATTGCGAGGGCACGCAGCGCCCGAAGGCCACGCCGAGGCTCGCCCGAGGCGCAATCTCCCCACTGACTGATGAGGAGATTGCCGCCACGCTGCGCTCGTGGTCTACAACTTCACCGCCTTCGGCGGCTACCCAGAAACTTATGGCGCAAGATTCCTTTTGTGCCCTCTGCCCCTATGCCTTCGGGATTGCCCCTCCCCCCTGCCCCCCATAGGCGTTAACTTTGAGCGCTGCGTAGTTTGGGTCGCCGCCCTGGAAGCCGACTGAAATCAGCCGCCTTGGGCCTTCGGCCGGGAAGTCGGTCTTCACCGACCTCCGGAGAAGGGCGTCAACGCAGGTTGATGCCCGGCGCGAAGCGTAGGGGCAACCCTCGCGGTTGCCCCCGGGGGAGGCCGATTTCCCATCGGCGCCCGGGGCGGCGGGAAGCGGAGAGCCGAAGCCAGCCTTAAGTTAACGCTTATGCCCCTGTCCCCTCCCCGCTGCCGCTGCGCGGCGCGGGGAGGGGGAGAACTGAGGGGGTTTGGCGGCGGCTTCGCCGCCCGCCCAAAAATCCCCCCCTTTCTCCCCTCCCCTCTCCCGAACGAAGTTCGGGAGAGGGGAGGGGTCGGGTGAGGGGTGAGGCCTCTGCCGCCGAAAGGCGAGCGGGAGAGGGGAGGGGTCGGGCATATGCGTTAACTTAAGGGGCTGCGCCAGTTGGGTCGCCGCCTCGGGCGCTGACTGAAGCCAGCCTCTTTGGGCCTTCGGCCGGGTCCCTTCACTTCGTTCGCAACAAGGTCGGCCTTCGGCGACCTTTTGAGAAGGGCGTCAACGCAGGTTGACGCCCGACGCGAAGCGTAGGGGCAACCCTCGCGGTTGCCCCCAGGGGAGGCCGATTTCCCATCGGCGCCCGAGGCGGCGGGAAGCGGAGAGCCGAAGCCAGCCTTAAGTTAACGCTTATGGGGGTAAGGGGTGGAGTGAGGGCCGGAATGGGCATCCCCCGCT
>CALDFY010000004.1 GCA_937942115.1 uncultured Anaerolineae bacterium
TAAATCCCGAAGAAGAACTGGACCCCCTGGTCGCTCAGTCCCTGAGCGCTCTGCGGTCGGTCCCCCCACGGGACCCCCGAAGAGCGGCCCGCACCCGGGCCCGATTTATCGCTCAGGCCGTATCTGCCAGGCCCGCTCCCCGTCATATAGGATGGACGTTTATCCTGTTCGGAAAGGAGCGGAAAATGGTACAGGTCGTTGTCTCCCTGCTTCTGGTCCTGGCCTCTGTGGCCGGCTTCACGGGCACGCTCTACGCGGCCCAGGATGACCTCCCCGGCCAGGCGCTGTATCCCCTCAAGACCTGGAGCGAGGACGTCCAGGTGGCGCTGACGGCGGACCCGGCCCGCCAGGTGGAGCGGCTCATGGATATGGCTCAGCGCCGGGTGGAGGAGACCGTTGCCCTCACCCAGGCCGGTCAGGTTCCCCCGGAGACGGTGCTCCAGCGGATGGAGCAGCATCTCTACCGGGCGATGGAACAGGCCGCCGCCCAGGGGGACGAGCAAATGGTGCAGACTCTGAATCGGGTGGAAACGCGCCTGCGGGCCATGCAGCAGCGGCTGGCCAGCATCCCCCAAACCCCGGTGCGGGAGCGCGTGTGGGCGCAACTGGAGGCCTGGCGGCGCCTGGCCGAGGCGGGCGAAGCCGACCCCGCCCAGTTCCGCCAGCAGATTCGGGAGCGGGTGCGGCAGAATGCCCCCGTCTCTCCCCAACCCCCCGGCCCTCGCGGCCCGATGGGGACTCCCGGCTCCGTCCCGAAAGGAACCCCCGGCGCCGGTCCTGGTCCCGGTCCGATGACAACACCCGGCACAGGCCCCGGCCCGGGCCCGATGCCCTCGGCCACCTGCACCCCCGGCTCCGGCCCTGGCCCCCACCCGACGGCCACGCCGGGCCCGGGCCCGATGCCCTCGGCCACCTGCACCCCCGGCGCCGGTCCTGGTCCCCGCCCGACGGCCACACCGGGCCCCGGCCCCGGCCCGATGCCGACGGCCACCCCCGGGCCGGGTGGAGGGGGCAGAGGCAAACCGTGAGGGTCTGCCCCGGCGCAGAGAGAGATAGGGTGTGCGGCGGTTCATCTGTTTCCCCAATTCCCATTTTGTGCTACAATTAGACAGAACTTACGCAGTCCACTCGTGGGACGGGCTTTTCAGCCCAATGGCACTCACTTTTTCGGCGCGCTTGCCTCACCCCTCCCCCGGCCCCCCTCCTGACCGAAAGTCAGGAGAGGGGAGGGATGAGGTGGAAATTGCCTTTCCCCCAGGGGAAGTGCGTAACTCCTGTCAATTTGCGAAGCCTCCTTCGGGGGACTGAAAAGAAACTCGGCCGACAGCCCAATTGTTGATTTTACTTCAGTGCCTTTTCCATAGTGCAGGTTTCAGTCTGCAATCAAGGTCCAGTGGCCTGTGATGTTTGCTAAACCTTGGTTGGAGGTCTGAAATGCACCCTCAGAAACTCATCAAAATATGCGCTTTGGTCGCTCTACTACTTGCTCTAACTAACCTTATTAGTTGTCTGCCCAGCGGCTTGATCTCGGTGCTTACCCCCACCCCTATGCCCTCTGCCACCCCTTTTCCAACCCAGATTCCGATACCTTCTCCCTCGCTTCCCTCCCCCACCCCATCCTATACCCCGACACCTTATCCGGTTGCACGTCCTGGAAGCCCGCTGCCAGCAGGGAGAACACCGATCACTCTGGACAATGTAAAGCACCTGGTCCACGTCGCCCGTTGGGGAGAGGGTGTGGCGACGACCCTTGCTTGCTCTCCAGCAGAACCCTTAATAGCCCTGGGCACCACGGTAGGGGTAATTTTGTATGAACCCACCAACGTGAGCCAGGTTGCATCCTTTTCTGATGCCTGGGTTACCAGCCTTGCCTTTAGCCCGGACGGCTCCCTGCTGGCTATGGGCCTGATGAACGGTCAGATTCAGTTATGGGACATCCGGGAGAAAAAGGAGCTCCGAACTATTAAAGTGACAACTGACCATCAAATCAAAGGGGTGGCCTTTAGCCCAGATGGCCGGCTTCTGGCGTCCAGCTGGGCCGGTGTGTTGCAAGTCTGGGATGTCGCAACGGGCCAGGAGCGACAGTTGATGAGATACCACGAGACCCTGATGACTGTACGCTTTCTCCCGCCGGGGGAAATCGTGGTTGCAGGCACTTTTGATGGAGGGCTCGTAGCCTGGCGGGTGGAGGACGGTTCCTTGCTCTTGGATGTCTCGCAGGGCCCTCCTCCTGTTGCATCTATGGCGGTCAGCCCGGATGGGAGCTTCATCGTCATCAACTCTTCCGATAAGGTTCGCATCGTTCGCGGATCAGATTTCTCCCCAGTGACGGAGTATAACGCGGGCAAGACCGTCATTCATGTTGCCTTAGACCCGAACGGAAAGTTTATCGCCGCTTCCATGGGAAGCGTTCTAAAAATCTGGGAAGTTGGAAAGACCTCTGGTGAGGTAGCAAACACTATATTCCACGGTACGATTGGAGACCCTTGCTTCGCTCATAATGGGGAATACATCGCGCTGGGTTTATCCACTGGCGAGGTGGTGGTTATGAATGTAGGCCAATGGGACTGGCGGAGCGCTCAGGGCCCTGTAGGGCCGATCAGTGTGCTGACTTTCAGCCCCAATGGACGGCTTTTAGGAATTGGCACGATGGCGGGCTCGGCCCAATTGTGGTCGGTAGATACGGGTCTCCCCCTGCGTCTCCCAAGAAAGCACGAGGGAGGAGCTATATGGGATGTTGCCTTCAGCGCGGATGGCGAGCGTTTCCTTACTGCCTCGGAAAAGCCCCTGATTCAGGCTTGGTCAACCCAAACTGGAGAACCCTTGGACTCGTTTGACTATAAGGGCAAGACTCTCTACAGCATTGCAGCCAGTCCGGATGGGCGCTACCTGGCTTTAGCCTACTCCCTGGAGGATATAGAAGTCCTGGATGCAAAGAATTGGAGAAGGACTGTCTACAACTACCGCCATCAAATTCATCCCCTCACCGTTGCTTTCAATCCCGCCGAGCCCTATATGATGGCCTCTGGAGGATACGAAGGTACTGTCTGGCTTGCCGATGTGGAACGCAGGCAAAACGTGCGCTCTTTCCAGCATCACACCTCGGTGTATCGGGTGGCCTTCAGCCCCGATGGCAATATGCTTGCCACCGGATTAGGGGACGGGAGTGTCTATCTATGGCGAGTTGGGGACGAGAAGCCGATGATCGCGTTCATCGCTCATACCTATACAGTGACCGGCCTGGCCTTTGGGCCTGATGGACGTTTTTTAGCCACTGCTAGCCCGGGGGAACAGGTAATTCGCTTCTGGAACGTCTCTTCTCCCCCGATGGGCCTTTCATCCCTTCAACCGGTTGCTCAGATACGTATACGTCCGATCCACACCCTGGAGCATTCTTCACCCGTCTACGATTTGGCCTTTAGCCCGGATGGGACACTTCTGGCAGCGGGATTGGAAGACGGCACCGTATGGCTGTGGGCGATTCCGTGAGGAGGGGGGTTCTGCGGCGGCCTTCGGCCGCCGCAGAACCCTTCTCCTTCCCCCTCCCCCAAGCGCAGCGATGGGGGAGGGGGATAAAGGGGGTTAGAGCAACCGCAGACCAACAGGAGGCCCGATGGAACTTCTCCCCACCATTCCCTCCCGCACCGAAACCCTTCGCGCATGGAAAGCGCAGGGCGGAGGGGTCGCCGCTGTCCTCCCCATCCACTACCCCCGCGCCCTGCTGCGGGCCTTTGGCCTGCTCCCGGTGGAGGTCTGGGGGCCACCGCGCGTGGACCCGGCCCCCGGCGCGGCCCACCTCCAGCCTTACGTCTGCTCCATCGTGGGCAACGCACTCTCCTTTCTGCTGAGCGGCGGGCTGGACGGCACCGACGTCATCGTCGTCCCCCACGCCTGCGACTCCCTCCAGGGATTAGGGAGCCTGCTGCTGGACTTTGTGCGGCCCCGACAGCCGGTCTTCCCTTTCTACCTGCCGCGCGGCCGCCGGGAGAGCGACCTCCAGTTCCTGACCGAAGAGTTCCGCGCCCTCTACGGGAAACTGGCCGCCGCCACCGGCCGCGCCCCATCGGAAGCGGAACTGATGGAAAGCATCCGTCGGGAAGAGGAAGCGGACGGCCTGCTGACGGAACTCCATCGCCGACGCCGCGCGCTCCCTCTGACCGATATAGCCTTCTACCGGCTGGTGCGGGCCCGGGAATATCTCCCCGCCGAGGCGTTTTCTGCCCTGGCCCGCGCCGTGCTGGACGCCCCACCCACCGACCCGCGCGCCGGGGTCCCCATCCTCCTCTCCGGCATCGTCCCGGAGCCGATGGCGCTCCTGGACGCGGTCGCCGAAATGGGCGGCGTCGTTGTCGCCGACGACCTGGCCTGCTGCGGGCGTCGCCTCTATCCGTCCGGCGCCAGCCCCGACCCCTTCCGCCGGATGGCGGAGCGCATCCTGAACGGGCCCCCCGACCCCACCCGGGGGAGCCCCATTGCGGAGCGGCTCCGTCACCTGGTCGGGATGGCCCGGGAAACCGGAGCGCGCGGCGTTGTCTTTTACGACGTCAAGTTCTGCGAGCCGGAACTCTTTGACCTGCCCCTTCTGCGCCGGGGGTTGCAGGAGGCCGGCCTGCCCTCCGTCCACATAGAAGTGGACCTGAACGACCCCCTCTCCGGCCAGACCCTCACCCGCATAGAGGCGTTTCTGGAGATGGTCCTCACCCTACCCCCGCCGCCTTCGGCGGCGGGGGAGGGGTGAGGCCACGCGAGGAGGCCCAACGATGAACCCCATTGCCGCCCTGCGCTACGGTTGGAACGTGAACGTTCTGGGACCGGCGGTCCTCCGCCTGCAGCGATGGCAGGCCCAGCGTCGCCCCGCCCGCTGGGACACCCGGTATCTCGCCCCGCCGCTCCGTATCGCTCCCCGCACCAAAGAACTGGTCGCCCGGCACTGGCTGGCGGGCCGCTACGCCAGCGGCTACCGCAAGGTGGCCTGGGTCACCTCCGGCGCACCGGTGGAACTCCTCAAGGCGCTGGATTTCTACGTCCTCTACCCCGAGAACCACGCCGCCATCTGCGGGACGGCCCGGCTGGCAGTGGACATCGCGTCTGAGGCGGAGGGCGCCGGATACTCCCGCGACCTCTGCTCCTACGCCCGCACCGACATCGGCGCCGTCCTTTCCGGCAAGACCCCGGTGGGCCGCCTCCCCAAACCGGACGTCCTTTTCGCCTGCACCAATATCTGCCAGACCGTCCTCTTCTGGTACCGGGTCCTGGCCGAATACTTCGGCGCCCCGCTGGTCCTGATAGACACGCCTTTCGTCTACACCGAAGAGGCGGCGGAGCACGCCGTCCGCTACGTCCGGCGGCAACTGGAGGAGGCGGTGCCGGTCCTGGAACGCATCGCCGGCAAGCGGCTGGACGAGCGGAAACTGCGGCGGGTGGGCCTGCTGAGCAAGCGGGCCTCCGAACTCTGGCTGGAGATTCTCCAGCGCTGCCGCCACCGACCGGCCCCCCTCTCCGTCTTTGACCAGTTCATCCAGATGGCCCCCATCGTGGAGATGCGCGGCGACCCGGAGACGGTGGACTTCTACGCCGCGCTGCTGAAAGAGGTGGACGAGCGCATCGCCGCCGGAATCGGCGCCGTCAAAAATGAACGCAAACGCGTCCTCTGGGATAACCTCCCCATCTGGTACCGGCTGCGCTACCTGGCGGAGTTCCTGGCGGAGCGCGGCGTGGCGGTGGTGGCGTCCACCTACACCAATGCCTGGGGCGAACTGGCTCCGCTCATAGACCCGGACGACCTCTGGGAGTCCATGGCCCGCACGTACATCTACCCCATCCTGAACCGGGGGACGGGCCACAAACTGCGGACGATGCGGCAGATGGTGGAGGAGTACGGGTTGGACGGCGCGATCCTGCACTCCGACCGGTCCTGCAAACCGTACTCCATCGGGCAGATGGACCAGCGGGACCGGCTGATTCGCGAGTTGGGCGTCCCGGCGCTGCTATTGGAGGCCGACCACAACGATTTTCGGGTTTTTGCTGAAGAGCAGGCCGCCACCCGACTGGCGGCGTTCGTGGAGATGCTGGGGTGACGGCCGACCTCTGGGCCCGGGAATTGCGGCTCTACGGCCTGCTCGTCGTCGCTCCGGAGGCCTGGGAAGAGGACGAGCGGGGCCTGGTCCGGCGCGCCGTCGGGCGGATGGCCCGGGCGCTGGGCGGTGCAGAGGGGATGCGCCGGGCGCTGGGGGACATCCGGCTGGAGAGACGGCCGGAGGGCGGCGGGGGACTCTACGCCTTCTGGCCCCGTCCGCCCTGGATGCGCATCGTCATCGGGGCGCCGATTCTCCACCAGCAGCCGGAGTGGCTGGGGGAAGTCGCAGTGGTGCACGAACTGGCCCATGCCTGGGATGCCCGGACGGCGAACATCGCGGCCCGTGTTTTGGGCCGACCGGGCCGCATAGTCCGGGAATTGGTGCGGTTTGTGGGGGAGGAGCCGGGCCCGACCCGGTACGGGAGTGGATACTCCGGCCCCCGGAGGACCCTCCGCGCCGCAGGCGAAGAGTGGGCCGAAACGGTCGCGGCCTACCTGTATCCGGAATACATCACCCACCTCTCGTCTCGCGCCGAGGAAACGGTGTGGCCTACCCAGGCCGGGCGGGGGGAGCACCCGCGCCCCGGCCTGGGCATCCGGCACCGGATATATGTGGAGGCCCGCTGCGGAGAAATCTGCTTGCTCGTTACTGACGGCTGATGGCGACGATGCGCATTGCGATGCTCGGCCCCTTCGGCCTGCGCCCCCGGGGGACGATGTCCGTCCGGGCCCTCCCCATGGCCCGCGCGCTGGCGGCCCGGGGGCACGCCGTCACCCTGCTCCTCCCGCCCTGGCAGAACCCGGAGGACGCCGGACGGTGCTGGGAGGACGGCGGGGTGCGGGTGGAGAACATCCCCCTGCCGCCCCGCGCGCCGCTCCTCTTCCACCTGTGGACGGCCCAGCGGCTGGCCGCGCGCGCCCTGGCCCTGCGGCCCGATGTCGTCCACCTTTTCAAGCCCAAGGCCTACAGCGGCCTGGCCCATTTCCTGCTGGCCCTCCCGCCGCGCGGAAGGCGGCCCCGCCTGGTGGTGGATAGCGACGATTGGGAAGGCCCCGGCGGCTGGAACAATATGACCGACCCCCTCTCCGGGCGGCCCCTCTACACCCCGGCCCAGCGACGATTCTTCGCCTGGCAGGAACGGTGGGGCCTCACCCACGCCGACGCCGTCACCGTCGTCAGCCGGACCCTGGAGAGCCTGGTCTGGGCGCTGGGCGTGCCGCCGGAGCGGGTCTTCTACGTCCCCAACGGGTGGGCCGGGCCGGATGTCCCCCTGTCCCCCCGAACCGATGAGGGCCCCCCCGTCATCCTCCTCTACACCCGTTTCTTTGAATTCCCTGTCTCGCGCGTGGTGGGGTTGCTGCGCCGGGTGCGGGAACGGGCCCCCCAGGTCCGCCTGCGGGTGGTGGGCAGGGGACTGTTCGGGGAGGAGGCGCGCCTGCTGGAGGAGGCCCGGCGGGCCGGACTGGCGGAGGCGGTGGAGTACGTCGGCTGGGTGGAGCCGGAGCACCTGCCGGAGGTCTTCGCCCCGGCGACACTGGCGATCTACCCCTTTGACGACACGCTCGTCAATCGGGCCAAGTCGCCGGTCAAACTGCTGGACCTGCTGGGAGCGGGGGTGCCGGTCGTCGCCGAGGCGGTGGGGGAAATCCGCGAGGTCATCCGCCACGGGGAAACGGGCTGGCTGGTCCCCCCAGGGGACGAGGCGGCCTTCGCCGGGGCGGTCCTGCGTCTTCTGGAAGAGCCTGCCATGCGCCGCCGGTTGGGTGTGGAGGCCGCCCGCGAAGTCCGGGAAGGCCGTTCGTGGACACGGCTGGTGGCGGAAGTGGAGCGGGCCTACGGGGTGTCGGCAGTAAGGGCAAGATAAATCTTGCGCCACAAATGGATGCGGCTGGCGGCGGAAGTGGAGAAGACCTACGGGGTATACCGGATGAAGCGCCGGGCACTTTGGGGACTGCTGGCGCTGGCCTGGATGGGGGTCATCTTCTGGCTCTCCGCGCAGCCGGACCTCCCCCACGCGCCGGAGCCGTGGCTGGATACAGTGGTCAAAAAGACCGGGCACGCCGTCCTCTACGGGGTGCTGGCGTGGCTTTACCTGCGCGCGTTGCAGGGGGACGGCCCTCCCTCCGGCCGGACGCGCCTCCTGGCCCTCGGGCTGGCAGTCCTCTACGCCGTCACCGACGAAGTCCACCAGTCCTTTGTCCCGGGACGGCGGCCCTCGCTCTGGGACGTGGTCATAGACGGCGTCGGGGCCGGGCTGGTCAGCGGGGCGGCGAAGCCAAAAGGCAGCGGGCCCGATAGAGCACAAACCCCAGAACCGGCACGGTGACCTGGACGGCGCGATGGAGGAGGCGCCACTGGCCGTAGGTCAGCGGGCCTCCCAGAAAGGTCGCCAGCCAGACCAGGGCGTAGAGGGCGCGCCACTCTCCCCGCCGCTCCGGAACCTCCTCCCAGAGCAGGATGGCCGGGATGAGCAGGACGGCCCAGTCGTAAATCATCGCGTGGGGCGTGATCCAGAGGGTCAGGGCGACCGCCGCCGCGAAGGTCAGCGGGACGGAGGACCGATGGCGCCGCCAGAACCGGTACCCCTCCATTACCCCCAGCCCGGCCAGCAGCAGGGCCAGGGCATCCCCCAGGAGCGGCCACTCCGGGATCAGCATCCGCCAGAAGCCCCGGACGGTGTGCAGGTGCCAGATGGGGAACTCCTGCCAGTTGGGGAGGTCCGGGAGGACAGTCCGGGCGAAGTGGAGGTAGGCTGCGCTGGCCTCGGGCCAGGCGACGACGCACAGAAGGGCCAGCGATGCGCTCCCCAGCATCCACCCCGCCAGCGCCTTCCACCCTTCCCATCCACCCACCAGCCAGAGGAGAACCACGCCCAGGGTCAGTTGCGGCTTGTACATCAGCCCGGCCAGCGCCAGTCCGGCCACCCAGGGCCGCCCGTCCCGCCAGAGCCGGTAGGTCAGGGCCAGCAGGAGCAGGCTGAGCAGGCTGTTCTGGCCGTAACTGACGGCGGCGAAGACGGGGAACCCCGTCAGCGCCCACAGGAACGGGCGGGATGAGCGCAGGCCCAGGAGACGGAGGCCGGCCCAGAGGGCGGCCAGTCCCCCAAGACCCCAGAGGGCGAACGCCAGACCGTAGGGCAACAGGGCCAAAGGGACGAAGGGAACGGCGAAGAAGGGCGGGGTGATGAACGCGTAGTAGGCCCCCAGGCCGGGGCCGATGATCTCCTGCTGGAGCCGGGCCTGGTACTCCATATCGTAGAGGCGGGCGCTCTCCCCGCGCAGGAGCGTCTTCCCGGCGGCGTAGAACTCCAGGAAGTCCGTCCCCACCGGCTGCCCGGCCAGGTCCAGGTTTCCCGGCCCCAGGAGGACGCTCCCCAGCCAGGCCAGCCAGAGCACGCCGCCCGCCAGCCAGGCGTAGGAGAGGCGTCGGGGGGTCAGCCAGCGAATCAGGTAGCGCATTGTCGGAGTAGAGACGTGCCGGGCGCTTTCCGAAGGGCCTGGCACGTCTACGGCACCCGTCTCCAGATTTCGGTCCGCTCGTCGGCGTACTCCCGCTCCCAGCGGGGGTCGTCCTCCAGCGCCCGGATCAACTCCCCCTGCAGTTCCCGGTCCACCATCAGACGGTCCGCCCCGTATTTCTCCAGCAGTTCGTTATAGCGCGCCCCCCGACTGATGCGGATGTAATCCAGCCACTGGTCATACGGGTAGAGTTCCACGCGCGGGTCCACGAAGACCCCCTGCTGGGGCAGGGCCCAGATGAGGTAACTGCCGTAGCCCATCTCGTTGAAAAGGCGGCCGCCGGGATGAGCGCGCAGGTACTCCACGGCGGCGACAGGCGTCTCCCGGCCCACCAGCGGCGCGGGCTGAAAGCCCGCGCTCCGCCAGACCTGCTGCCAGTACGTTTCGGGCAGGGGGAGTCGCTCCACCCACCAGGGCTGGGCCAGGATGAGGGGGACGGCCAGCAGGAGGAGCAGGAGCAGGTTGGCGGGGTGGCGGCGGGCCGGCATGGCCACCAGACGGGGCCAGAGGGCGGCCCACTCTTCCGCCAGAATGGGCATCACCGCCATTCCATACCAGATGACATAACGCATCCCGCTCCAGGCCAGCCAGAGAAAGCCCACCATCAGCAGGAGGTCGGTGGGCGGGGGGCGACGGCGGGAGAGGGCCAGGGTCACCACCAGCACCAGGATGCTGACGTAGAAGACGACGTTGGCGACGCCGGAGGGGGTGGGGGACTGCCACTCTACCCCCAGGGCCTGGCTGGGCCGGTCAGTGAGGAGTTTCACCACGTAGGCGGCGATGCCGACACCGCGCGGGTTAGCCAGCGTCGCCAGGGCCGTCAGCGCGCCGACGCCGAAGAGGACGCCGACGCTGCGCCAGGAGAAGCGGCGGCGCAGGCTGACAGCCTGCGCCAGTGCGTGGACCGTCTCGCCCACGGCAAAAATGCCCACCAGCACCAGCCCCAGGACGAAGGAGCCGTGGACGTTGACCCAGAAAGCCATCAGCAGGGGGAGGAGCAGGAGATACCCGTTCGTAGTCAGCGACGGAGCGAAGCGGAGTCGCGTGGGACGGCACTCCGCTGCGCTGCGGGCCTCACTCCGAGGGTTCTCACTCCGAGCGGTGTAGCGGGTCAGCAGCCAGAGGTAGAGGGCGAAGAGGGGGAAGGCCCAGATTTGGGGGCGGACGATGAGGTTGTTCAGGGACATCCCCCCGGCCAGGGCCAGCGCGAGGGCCGTCAGCCGCCAGGAGCCGGAGCGCTCCCGCGCCGTCCGCCCCACCAGCCAGAAGGCCAGCAGGACCAGAATGTTGCGGGCAAAGGTGACCAGGGGAAGCCCCCCGGCCCGGTAGAGCAGATAGAGGAGCAGTTCCCCCAGCCACGCGCCGTAGGTGAAGGGAGCATCCGGCGGCAGGGTCCAGGCGAACATGTTGGTGGTCGGGATGGCGCGGGTGGTGAAGATGATCTCGCCGATTTTCAGATGCCACCAGAAGTCGTTGGGCGGGAGGGGCATCAGGGAGACGAGAAAACCCAGGCCCGCCAGGACAACGGCAGACCAGAGGGCATCCACAGGAGGTAGCCAGTGGTAGGTTCTCAGAGGACGTCGCATCACTTTTTGCGGCTGGACCAGCGGATCAGCAGATACGGGGAAGCAACTCTCCCAGCGGCATATCCACCACCCGTCGCCCGCCGATGCCGGTGCGGGCCAGAACCAGGCCGGGGTGCTCCGCCGTCGCCACGCCGATGCGGGCGGCGTCCCGGCCCAGCGGATGGGCCCGCATGGCCGCCAGGGCCGCCTCCGCCTCCTCCGGCGGGACGAACGCGATCAGTTTCCCCTCGTTGGCCACCGTCAGCGGGTCAAACCCCAACATCTCGCAGGCCGCCAGGACGGCCGGACGGATAGGGATCGCAGCCTCATCCAGTTCCACTCCCACTCCGGCCGCGACGGCCAGTTCGTTCAGTGCGGCCGCCACGCCGCCCCGCGTTGGGTCCCGGAGGCAGTGGGTGTGGGGGGCCGCCGTCAGCAGCGCCTCCACCAGGCCATTCAGCGGCGCGCTGTCCGATACCAGTTCCGTCTCAAACCCCAGCCCTTCCCGCTGGCTGAGCACGGCGATGCCGTGATCGCCGACGGTGCCGTTGATCAGGAGGACGTCGCCGGGGCGGATGCGCTGAGGGGCCACCTCCACCCCGTTGGGCACCACTCCGACGCCGGTGGTGTTGATGTAGACCCCATCTCCGTGGCCCCGCTCCACCACCTTCGTATCTCCCGCAACGATGAGGACCCCTGCCTTCTGAGCGGCCGTCGCCATAGACCGGGTAATCCGCCGGAGGTCCTCCAGCGGCAATCCCTCTTCCAGGATGAAGGCGGCAGTGAGCCAGAGGGGACGGGCACCGCGCATGGCCAGGTCGTTCACGGTGCCGTGGACAGCCAGCGAGCCGATGTCTCCGCCCGGAAAGAAGAGCGGACGCACGACGAAGGAATCGGTGGAAATGGCAATTCGGCCGTTCCCGGCCGGCGCCAGGACGGTGGAATCGGCCAGTTGGCGCAGGAGAGGGTTATCCAGAAGGCGGAGGAAGACCTCTTGGATAAGGTCCGCCATCATGCGTCCCCCCGCGCCGTG
>CALDFY010000005.1 GCA_937942115.1 uncultured Anaerolineae bacterium
GGAGATTCAAGCCACGCCACACCCCGCGCTTCAGACGAGAGGGGCGTGATTCCATTGCCCGGAACTCTTGTTCAATATGGGGCAACAGATGTTCTATCAGGCGCAGCTTTTCTATCGGAGGTAGCCGTTCTGCAAGGAGCAAAACTTCTTCAAACGTTATCACACGGGTCATAATCCGCTACTCCCATTGGACACCTTCTCCCGGAATCGGGAGCAGTGGCAATTTTCAGTAAACTTCCTTTACACCCTCTGCGGTCATTATACTACAAAAATGCCGGAAAACCAACAATGGGAGCAAAACCTATGGTAGAAGTCCGACTCTACGGCAAACTGCGCCGCTTCGGGCCCGACCCGCGCGGCGATCGGGAGACGGTAGTCCACCTGGAGACCGGGCCGGAGGAGACCGTCGGGGACGCCCTGGCGCGGCTGGGCATCTCCCAGGCGGAGATCGCCCATATCTTCCTTAACGGCCGGCTTCTGACCACCTGCAACTCCATGGCCCCCTGGCTGCGCTACCAGCGGGTGCGGGAGGACGTCCCCACCTGTGAGCCCAACCTGGATTACCCTCTTCGCAACGGCGACCGCCTGGGCCTCTTCGGCCGGGATATGGCGATGCTGGTGGTGTGAGGCGTGGCGCACGGAATACGGAATACGGAGTACGGAATACGGATGTACGACGCCTTCAGCACCGACTACGACCGTTTTGTAGACTGGCCCGCCCGTCTGGCGGCGGAACTGCCGTTTATTGTAGCACAGGCTGTTAGCCTGTCCGGAGACGGCTTCCCCTCCATCCTGGATGCCGCCTGCGGGACCGGGATGCATGCCGTCGCACTGGCCCAGCAGGGCTGGCGGGTGGCGGGCGCCGACCTGAGCCCCGAGATGGTCGCCCGTGCCCGGGCCAACGCCCAGGCCGCCGGGGTAGACGTCCGCTTTGAAGTCGCAGGCTTCGGTGAACTTGCGGCCCGCTTCGGCGGCGGGTTTGACGGGCTCCTCTGCCTGGGCAACTCCCTGCCCCATATCCTGACGTCAGAAGCACTGCACGCGGCCCTGGCCGACTTCGCGGCCTGCCTGCGGCCTGGAGGGGTGCTGGTGGTCCAGAATCTGAACTACGACCGCATTCTGGCCCGGCGGGAGCGCTGGATGGAGCCCCAGGCCCACCGGGAGGAGGAGCAGGAGTGGCTCTTCCTACGCTTCTACGACTTTGACCCCGACGGCCTGCTCACTTTCAACCTCATCCGGCTCTACCGCGCGGGCGGCCTGTGGGAGCATCAGGTCCTCTCCACCCGACTCCGGCCCCTGCGGCAGGCCGAACTGACCGGGGCGCTGGCGGAGGCCGGATTCACGGCCATCACCCTCTACGGCGATATGCAGGGCGCGCCCTTTGACGCCGACCGAAGCCCGAATCTGGTGTTAGTGGCAATCCGGGAATGACCGAGAGAGAAAACACCCACGTCCTGATCCTGGGCGCCGGCTTCGCCGGACTCTACACCGCGCTCCACCTGAACCGCCTGCTGCCGAAAGACGCGCCGGTGGAAATCACGCTGGTGGACCAGAACCACTTCCACCTCTTCACGCCGCTGCTGCACGAGGCCGCCAGCGGAATCATCCACCCCGGTCTCATTATGACCCCCATCCGGCGCCTCCTGCGGCGCAGTCGGGTCCGCTTCCTCCGCGCCCGCGTGGACCACATTGACCTGGAGGCTCGCCGGGTCCAACTCTGCTGCGTCGTCCTGCCCTACGACATCCTGGTCATTGCCCTGGGCTCGGTCACCAACTTCTACGGACTGGAGTCCCTGCGGGGCCGGGCCTTGGAGATCAAGACGGCCAGCGATGCCGAACGGCTGCGCTGCTATGTCATCAATCGCTTTGAGGCGGCGACCCGCGAGCGAAACCCCGAGCGTCGCCGCCGATTGCTGACCTTCGTCGTCGTTGGCGGCGGCTGCACCGGTGTGGAGACCGTCACCGAACTGCGGGAGTTTCTGCTCCATCTGCGGGAGGAACAGTATCCGCACATCCCCGTAGAGGAGGTGCGGACGGTGCTGGTGGAGTTGCAGGACCGGGTCCTGCCCCAGATGGACCGGACCCTTTCCCGGACGGCGCTCCAGCGGATGCGGCGGATGGGCATAGAGGTTCTGCTCAACACCCGAGTGCGGGACTGGACGGAAGAGGGGCTGGTCTTCGCCGACGGCCGTCCGCCGCTCCCCACCGAAGCAGTGGTCTGGGCCGCCGGGGTGCGGGCCCACCCGGTGGTGGCCGCGCTCCCGCTGGAGAAAGACCCGATGGGTCGGGTGGTGGTGGACTCTTACCTTCGGGTCCCCGCCATGCCCCACGTCTACGTCCTGGGGGACGCCGCCCATGCCCGTCACCCCCAGACCGGAGAGGTCTACCCGCCCACCGCGCAGGTGGCCTACCGGCAGGCGCCGGTAGCCGCCGCCAACATCGCCGCTGACCTCACCGGCGGCACGCCCCGCCCCTTTGACTTCACCTATATCGGCGACCTGGTCTCCCTGGGCCGTCTCTCCGGGGTAGCGGACCCCTTCGGCCGCCACCTGCGCGGTTTCCCGGCCTGGGTGATGTGGAAGTTCTACTACCTCCTGCGGCTGGTCGGCTGGCAGAACCGGCTGCGGGTAGCGATGAACTGGCTGCTGGCCCTTCTTTTTCCCACCCACAGCGCCATCTCCTACGAGTGCGCACCGGATTGCGCCGGAGAGCTATGCTTGTAAGCAAGATGACTGTTCAGGCGCTGACGGAAAGTCGCCCACGAATGGCCTGGTGTTATTGTTGCGGATTACACATCACGGAGCACGTCCCGATGGAATGGTTCAGTTTTTCTCATACCCAGCGGGATCGGCGGGCGCCCGCTTTCCGGCTGCCTTCCAGCCTGGGAAGGCCCGTCGCCCTATCGGACTATCACGAGCGGGGGAACCTGGTGCTCATTTTCCTGCCAGGCATGGACGCTGGCTATCGGTCGGCCCTGTGGAACCTCGCGGCCGACCTGGGAGAGTACGAACATTGGGCCGCGCGGGTGCTGGTCATTCTTTCAGGCCCGGACGCGACATCGGCACTGAAGGACGCGGGGTCATATCCGTTCCCGGTGCTGGCGGACCGGGAAGGCACCGTCCGGCAGGCCTATGCTGCTCTCCTGCCCGTCCCGCCGGGGGAGAAGCCCATCGTCTTTGTGCTGGACCGTTACGGAGGGCCCTATGCGGCCCTGGCCCCTGCCGACCTGGACGATCCGGATTTGCGCAAGGAAATTCTGCGATGGCTGACGTTCATTGAAATCCAATGTCCCGAGTGTGGAGCACCCGAATGGCCGGTGGAAATCTGAAACACGAAACCCGCAATACGGAACACGTTTTCACCACCGAATCGCTCCTGTGGGCCGTCACCGCGTGGGAAGCGCTGCTGGTGGTCCTCCTGAGCCCGCTTTCGGCCACCGGGCCCCTGGCCGGGTTGGGTCTGGCGGACCGGCTGGGTCTGGACGAGGCGGGACGGGTGGGCCGCATCGTGATGCTCTACCACTCCCTGGCCGTCCCCTTCGTCGCCGCGCTGGTCTACCTGATCCTGGACGCGCTCCCCTTTGATGAGCACACCCCGCGCCGGGTCCGGCCCGCTATCACCGCAGGCTACCTGCTGACCAGCATCGGCGGGCTGAGTTTCGCCTACGGGCGGGCCGGCTGGATCGCCCATGGGGTTTTTCTGGTGGGCCTGAGCCTCACCTTCTACGCCGGCGTCGTCCTCTGGTGGGGGCTTTCCCCCTGGCGCGCTGTTCGTAGTGAGCCACGAAGCGATAGCGGAGGGGCGTCCCCAACGGCACTCCACTCCGTTTCGTGCCTTACTACGAACGAGCCGCAGAGCGAAGGGGGGTGGCGTTCACTCCGCTGGGCCTTCTGGCTGATGGCCCTCTACACCCTCATCTCTGCCGTCATCGGCGGGTCGGTCGGGGCCTACTTCGGCAACGGCTTCAAGGCCTTCCTGGCCGAGGACGTCCTGCGGGCCGAGCACGACCTCTTCCAGCGAGCCATCATCGCCCACCTGCACATTATGCTGACCTTGATAGACGTGGCCCTACTGCTCCTGGTTGCCCGTCGTGTGGGCCTGGCGGGCCGGGCCTATCGGGTAGCGATGCCGCTGATTATCGCCGGAACGACCATCACCACCTTCGCCACCTGGAGCGTGATGGTGATAGAAAAAATCGCCCACAAAATCATCAACGTGGGCGCGGTGGTCCTGCTGGCCGGGGCCGCGGTCGTCGCCCTCTACAGGATGCGGGGGCTGGTGCGGGAGCGGCCGGACCGTCCGGCGTGGCGGGCACTGTTGGGCGACCCGGTCCGCTTCGGGATGCTCTTCCACCTGCTCTTCGTCAATCTGGTGGTGACAGTGCCCGGCGTCTGGGTGGCCCTCCATCTGGAGGCGGTGCGGGCGGGCGACCCGGCCTGGGAGCGAGCCTTCGCTGTGGGCCACTGGCACGTCCTGGCGACGCTCTCGGCAGCGGTGGGGCTTCTGCTGGTGGTGGACCGGCTGGGGGCGCGAGGGTGGCTTCGCCAGGCCGTCGGCTGGGGGGTGCTGGCGGGCTCCACTCTGGCCTTCGCGGCTGTCCAGTTCTACCTGTTCCGCCAGCCCGGCACGGCGCCCACCCGTCCCGTCCTCCTGGCCATAGACGCCGGCATCGGCCTCTTCCTGCTCGCCCTGGCCATGTGGATTGTCATCACGAAGACGCGGCGGTACGCAAGATAAATCTTGCACTACGGAACACGCAATACGAAATACGCAATACGAAGGAGTCCTATGAGCGAATACATCCAAAACTCCACCCGTCGTCGGGAAATCCTGAAAGGAATCCTCCGGCAACTGCACGAAGGCCGGAGCGTGGATGAGGTCAAGGCGGAATTCGCCGCCCTTCTGCGGGAGGTTGGCCCGACGGAGATCGCCCAGATAGAGCAGGCCCTCATTGAGGAGGGCCTCCCGGAGATGGAGATCAAGCGGCTCTGCGACGTCCACGTCGCCGTCTTCCGGGAGTCGCTGGAGGCGCAGGTGCCGCCGGAGAGCCTGCCCGGCCACCCTGTCCACACCTTCCGCGCCGAGAACCGCGCGGCGGCGGAGGTCCTGGACCGGCTCCAGGCGGCGGTGGAGGCCCTGAAGACTGCGCCGACTGACCCGGACCGGCTGGCAGAAGCGCGGGAGCGGCTGCGGGAACTGCGGGAGTACGAAAAGCACTACCGGCGCAAGGAGAACTTTCTCTTTCCGTACCTGGAGCGGAAGGGCTTCACCGGCCCCTCCACCGTGATGTGGGCCATCCACGACGACATCCGGGGCGGCTGGAAGGCGCTGGCGGCCATGCTGGACGCCGGTCCGGGGGACGACCCGGAGGACTTCCGGGCGCGGATAGACGGCGTCTTCGGGCCGATGGCGACGGCCATCCGGGAGATGTTCTTCAAAGAAGAGAACATCCTCTTTCCGACCGCGCTGCAGTTGCTGACCGACGAGGACTGGCGGGCCATTCGGGCCCAGGAGCCGGAAGTCGGCTACGCCTACATCCAGCCGGGGGACCGCTGGCCGCCGGAGGGGGTGATAGCGGCGCCCGCACCGGCCCCGACGCCGGTGGAGGCCGCGCCGGCCCCGCCGCCGGAGGTGCGGGCCCTGGCCTCCGTCCTGCTCCACCTGGATACGGGGACCCTCAGGCCGGAGGAGGTCAATCTCATCCTCAACGCGCTGCCGGTGGAGATCACCTACGTGGACGCAGAGGACACCGTCCGCTACTTCAACAAGCCCCGGGAGCGGACCTTCCTGCGGCCTCCAGCGGCCCTCGGGCGCAAAGTGCAGAAGTGTCACCCGCCCGCCAGCCTGCACCGGGTCCAGCGCATCCTGGACGACTTCCGGGCTGGACGGCGGGAGGTGGCAGAGTTCTGGATTCAGATGCAGGGGCGGTTCATCCACATCCGCTACTTCCCGCTGCGGGACGAACGGGGGGAGTATCGGGGGACCCTGGAGGTGGTGCAGGACGTCACCGACATCCGCGCGCTGGAGGGAGAACGGCGACTGCTGGATGTAGCGCAAGATTAATCTTGCGCCACAGGAGGATTTATGCGCATCCTTGCCATCATCACCGGCGAATACGGCCAGCGGCACGTGGAGAACATCCGCGCCCACGCGCCGGAGGACTGGGAGATCCACGTCTGGCGGGCGCCGGCTTCCTACCCGCTGGTCATAGACTACCCCGAGGACTACCTGCCCGACGACCTGCCCCCGGCCGACCTGGTCCTGGCCTTCGGGGAACATCCGGGGGTGGCGGAGTTGGTGCCGGAAGTGGTGAAGCGGACCGGCGCAAAGGCCGTCATCGCGCCGGTGGACCGGGAGGAGTGGCTGCCGAGGGGGCTGGCCCGCCAACTGCGCGGCTGGCTGGCGGAGATGGGGGTGGCCTGCGTCACCCCCAAGCCCCTCTGCTCCCTCACCGAGACCACCTACAACGTCCGCCGCTACCAGACGGAGTACAACGACCCGTGGATCGCGGAGTTCGCCCGCTACTTTGGACGGCCCGAATTGCGGATCACGGTGGACCCGGAGACCCGCACCATTACAGCGGTGGAGGTCCTGCGGGACGCTTTCTGTGGTTGTGCCCGCTATGTGGCCCAGGGGCTGATCGGGGTTTCGGTGGACGAGGCGGAGTTCCAGGCCGGGATGCTGCATCACCACTACCCCTGCCTGGCAGGGATGGTCAAGGACCCGGACTTCAACGACACCCTGATGCACGTCTCCGGGCACATCATGAAGGAGCAGGTAGCGGAGCAGGTGAAACCGTACCGGCGGGAGATATACATCGTGCCTGCGTAGCGCACGGTCGGGAATAGAAACGGGCCCGGCGCTTCCGAAGCACCCGGCCCGTGACGTTCATGCGGATGCGGGGGCGACGAGGAACCGCCCCCGCATTTCTGTCCGATCAACGTTCGCTACCAGCGCGGTCCGGACCTCCGCAGTTTCTCCTGTAGCGCAGGCCGCCAGGCCTGGAGATACAGGATAACATCCTGCGCTGCGGAGAAATGCCCGTATCCCGAGGGAAGTGCGTAACTCGCCGTCAGATAGTGGCTCACCAGCGGCAGGAATAGCCATGAGGAGGGCCGCCAGTACTCATACGCTCCAATGTCGGGTTGAGTGTCGCGGGGGCGGTTCTCCAGGTCCACCGTCGGCGCGCCGTCAGCAATACCCGCATTGATCGCCGGACTGCCCGACTGGAGATGATAGTCCCCGGTCTGGCCCCAGGCCGGGCGAATGAACAGCGGGTCGCCACAGAGGTTCCCCGCGCCCAGAGAAGCGATGTTCCCACAGGTGTAAGCATTGCTGCCGTGCGTCAGCACCGTCTCGTTCTGCGGCAGGTAGAAGAGGTTGTGGTCGGCCACCAGGGTGGTGGGTGGGTTGACATAGATTGGGCAGTTGGACCCGCGCCCGCTGAAAATGGTGTTGCGGATCGTGATGTGCGCCGGCACGTTGGGATGGTCGTACTGGACGTACATCAGGTAATTCCGCCCCAGGTAATCATCCAGCGTGACGTTGACGATTTCAAAGTGGGCGTTGGCCTGCTCTTTGGGGGCGATGACGATGGCCGCCCAGGGCGTAGGATCGGGGTCGCCGTCGCCTCGGCCATAGATGAGCGTGTTTTCGATGCGGCTGTTGGGCCCCCACAGTTTGATCCCGTCGCACGAATTGTTGGCGACGACGGCACGGCGGATGACGGTGTGGGCCGCCTTGGAGTCCAGCCCGTCCCCGTAGTTGTGCTCGGCGATGGTGTCCTCAATCAGAATCGGCCCCTGGGAGGGTTCAATGCCGAAGCCGTCGGGGCGGTCATACGGACGGTTAGAGCCGTCGCCGCCCCGGTAGTAGTGGCCGCTCCAGGAAAGAGAGCCCCCCCGGATGGTGACGTCCCGCCAGCCGCCGTGCTCCCCGGCCGGGCCGCCCAGCGCGCCGAAGCCGCAGTACTCCACGCGGCCGTTGAGGATTTGCAGGTCCTCCACGTCCTGAATGTTCATCCCGAACTCGTCCACGTGGTGGATATAGAGGTCTTTGAGGACGATGTGGGCCGCCGGCGCGCCGAGGATTTCCACCCCCTCGCGGAACCAGAGGGCTTCGCCGGTCGCGGTATCGTCGTGGGTAATCTCCAAGTTCTCCACGCGCACGTACTGGACGCCGGAGAGGTTGACGGCGGTGAGGAGGTTATCCCGCCCGGCCAGGACGGGGCGGTGGCCCTCTTCGCCCCGAATGGTGATCCAGGCGGAGGCGGTGCCGGAGGGCGGGGTGATGACGTCGGCGTCGTACTCGCTCAGGACGTAGCGCCCGCCCAGAATGATGAGGGTGTCGCCGGGGGCCAGTTGGCGGGAGCCGTAGCCGGGGGTAGCCCAGGGCTGTTCGCGGGTGCCGGGGTTGGCGTTATTGCCGTTCGGGGCGACGTAGAAGGTACGGCCGGCGGCGGTGACCTCGCCCGGGGCCGGCGGGGAAGCAGGGGCCTGGGTGGGCGCGGGCGTCTCGCTGGCGGCGGGCGCGGCCGGGGTAAGGACGGTTGTCAGGTTGCAGACGAGAGTCAGGAAAAGGGCGAGAATCATCATGGTGTCAATGCGTTGGGTTTGCATAGGGGCCTCCTGGCCCTCACCCTCCCCCTGGCCCCCTCCCTCTCCCAAAATTGGGATAAGGAGGGGAGTGGGTGAGGGCTACGAATTCCGCAGCACCAGCGGGAGGTAGACGCGGTACGGCGCCGCCGCGCCGCACCAGTAGCCCAGGCAGCCGCCGTAGTTCGTGCTGGAGGCCATGCCGATGGCCGACTGGCCGACGGTGAAGTTGACGGCGTAGTGGGCCGAACTGGCTGCTCCCCCACTGCCGGTAAGCGGCGTGAACCAGTCCAGTCGGTAATGCTCAGATTGCATCGCCAGGGCGCGGCCGGCCAGGAGGAGCACACACAAGAGGCAGAGAAGCACAACCAGTGTTTTCTTGCTCATGGCAGCCTCCCTATTGCAGGATCACCAGCATTCGGATGATGCCAGCGCCCTCCTCTAACCCTTCCAACGCTTTGCCGATGACCGTGCCAATAGGCGGATTGGGACCGGCCTTCATTGCATAGCCCGGGATAGAGGAGGCCACCAGCAGGTCACCAGGATGGATAGGGCCATTCTCGGCGCTGGCTTTTACCGGCACCACACCCACCACTGCCAGCGGGATGTGACCTTCCAGTTCCTCTTCCACCGGTTGTCCTCCCACGAAACCTGGTTGGGTGGAGTAAACGCCGACGACGGTGGACTGGTAAGGCTGTGTGCTACGGGCTAATTTCCCATCCGGACCGACCACCAGCACATCCCCCGGCTCCAGTCCCTCAACGGCCGGGAGCATTTCGGCGAAATCTTCCGCTGGGGTTGTCCACCCCACATCGGAGCGCCCCTGGCCAGAGGGCGTCACCCGAAATTGCGTGTCGGTTCCATAAAAGTCAACCGCTTTGATAAAGTCACCGCCTGTGGGGAGAGTGTCGGAGCTATGGTTTCTCAGGAGGAGTACACCGCCGGTAATCACACTGCTGGTGCTCCAGTTTACAAAGCAGCCAGCCCAGCCATCAGAACTGTCAGTCCGGCCATATACGCCAGCGTATTCACCAGTGGCACCCGTGTGTTTACCCACCACACCATAGCCCGACGCACTTTCCCCGTACACACCGATGCCGCTGCCCCAACTCACGCCAGCCACTCCGGCATGATCGCTGGAACCTGTGCGGCCATGCACGGCATCATGGCCGGCACTGTAAACATCCAACCCCCACCCGGTACCGTGATTATACACGTTCAATGGTGTGCCGCTCGTGGTATCACTGATCAATGCCCCTGGCCGCAGACTCCAGGCGTAGGGCACCGGGTAGATGGGCTGACGGTCGGTCATCTCGGAGTCGCTGCCCACCTTGACGGCCAGGTAGAGCTGCCGACCGTCAATCACGCTCGACGAGCAGGGGATATAGGTGGAGAACAAGCCGTTGCTCACGACCAGGGAGGAGGGAGTGACCTGGCACAGGATTGTTCCCCCGCTTCCGGTTGCATATATGCGCAGGGAGACGTTGCTGAAGGTTCCGTTCAGCGGGTTGCCGCTGGCGTCGGTCAGCCGGCCCTGGATAGGGATGTAAGCACCCACAGCCTG
Source organism: uncultured Anaerolineae bacterium (assembly GCA_937942115.1). Taxonomy (GTDB): domain Bacteria; phylum Chloroflexota; class Anaerolineae; order B4-G1; family DUEL01; genus SpSt-77. The sequence continues at coordinate 10,159 of CALDFY010000005.1, forward strand.
GACGCCCACATCCTGCGGCTGCACCCCCTCCCCCGGCGGCTCTGGCCCCTGGGCCCGGGTCATGCCCACGGCCAGGGCCAGCAGCACGACGGCCACGATGCTCCCTGCAATGATCCACTTGCTCTTCATTTCGCACCTCCTCATCTGGATTCTGGATAGAATGGTTGAGACAACCGTTTGGCCTTTCATTGGGCACCTCCTAATGATGCAGGCTGAAGCCTGCGCTACCGGGATTTTCGCCCCTCAGCCGGAACACCACCTCATCCAGGATCTGCCCGGCCAGGTCCGGGCTGAGCACCGCCTCGCCCCGGCGGACGGCGCGGACGGCGGCAAGGGCCTGCGGCGGACGGGTGGTCTGCCAGTCCAGATGTCCCAGCGCGCCGGCCCGCAGTGCTTCCAGCACCGCTGCCTCCTGTCCTGCCGCGTGCAGCACGATGATTCCGGCGTGAGCGGCCATTTCGCGCACCCCCATCGTCGGGGCCACGCTCACTTCTACCAGGACGACATCGGGGTGTATCTCGCACAGGCGGCGGAGCACCTCCTGCCCGTCCGGCACCTCTTCCACGATCAGGATGTCGCCTGCCCCATCCAACCATCCGCGCACCGCCTGACGGCACGGTTCGCTGCCCACCACGACGACTCGGATCGGGTTGCCCACTTCCGCCCTCCGACAGACCGGCATCTCCTCTGGCTCCGGCAGGGCAAGGCAACCCCGCCCCTCCAGTGGCTGCCATCAGTATTCCACAGGTGACCCGCGATCCGCAAGGGAAGAATGCCCTGTGGGGGAAAGAAAAAAGTACCCCCAGCGGGGGGTACTTTTATCCACGAAGGACACGAAGGGATGATGGGGTCAACTTTGGGGGTTCTCGTCCAGCGATGCCCAGCCGCGCCGCAGGGCCACCAGCGCCGCCTGGGTGCGGCTGGCGACATGGAGTTTCTGGTAGATTTCGCTCAGGCGGTTGGTGACCGTGCGTTCCGAAAGGTTCAATTCTCTGGCGATGCTTTTATTATCCAACCCCTGCGCGACCAGACGCAATACCTCCATCTCGCCCGGGGTCAGTTCTTCCTCTACTGCGCCCTGGCTCAGGCGGCGAAATTCCTCCAGCAGCCGCGCGGCCAGAGTGGGGTCAACCAGCGCCTCGCCGCGATGGACAGCCCGCACGGCGTCCACCAGTTCCTGCTCGTCAATGTCCTTCAGCAAATAACCTCGCGCGCCAGCCTTGATCGCCTCAAAGACGTACTGGTCCTGCCGGTACATGGTGAGAATGATGATCCGCACCGAAGGGGCACAGGCTGTGATCCGGCGCGTCGCCTCCACGCCATCCAGCACCGGCATGCGGATGTCCATCAGCACGACGTCGGGCCTGAGCCGCAGCGCCAGTTCTACAGCCTCCTGCCCGTTCTCGGCTTCGCCAACGACTTCCAGACGGCCCACCGTCTCGCAAATCTGACGGAGCCCCTGGCGGAAGAGGCGATGGTCGTCGGCAATAAGAACACGAATAGACACCCCTGTTCCCCTTTTGTTCTTACCACCAAG
>CALDFY010000006.1 GCA_937942115.1 uncultured Anaerolineae bacterium
CCCCTTTCCCCCTCCCCCAAGCGCAGCGATGGGGGAGGGGGAATGAAGGGGGGTGAGGGCAAAAGCGGCGGTTTTGCCGCCCCAGCGCAAGATAAATCTTGCGCCACAAGTCTGCGGAGTGGGATGCCTCATCCCCCGGAATCTCCCGGCCGGGAAACGACTTCTATCCCCTGGTGGATCATCTTGTGCACCGGACAGTGGCGGGCAACGAGAAAGAGTTTCTGCCGTTCCTGCGGGCTCAGATCACCTTTCAGGACAATCTCCTCCACAATCTGCTCCCGGTATTCGTCTATGGCCTCGCAGTCCCGACAGTCGTCGGCAAAGACGCGTTCGTAGCCCAGCCGCAATTCCACTTCCTCCAAAGCCACGCCGTGGTTTTGGGCATAGGTGTGGAGGACGATGGCCGTACACGTGCCCAGGCTCGCCAGCAGCATCCCGTAGGGGGTCAGTTGGTAGATGGACTCTGCCGGATATAACTGGGGGTCCTCCGGACGGTGCGGGTCCGAAGCCAGAATTTCGGTCAGAAACTCCCGGTTCTGGCGGATGATGACCTGCTCGCTCATAGGGCCACCTTGCGTGAAACGTGAAGCGCGAAGTGGGGGGTGGTAGAACTACCGGCGCTGGGAGAGGCGGCGGATTTGGGCCTTCAGCCAGCGGGCATGCTGCATTTCGTCTTCCATATTGTGAGTGAGCAACTCCACCGTCTCGTCGTCGTCCATAATCTCGGCGATCTGGGTGGCATAATCCCGGATGGCCTGCTGCTCCTCCGTCAGTTCCAGCCGCAACATCTCCACCGGGTCGGCCTGGGCGGTCGCCGCGCCGACAGCCCGCCCGGTCACCGTCTCCAGGCCGCCGGGTTCGGCAGGGGTGCCGCCCAGGGCCCGGATGCGCTCCGTCAGGTCGCGGGCATGCCGCCGCTCCACTTCCAGGATAGCGTAGATGCCTTCGCTCAGCGGGTCGTCCTGCAAGGCCCGCGCGTGGGCCGAGTAAATCTCTATCGCCGCCAGTTCCGACCGCAGGTCGTGGTTCAAAAACTCCAGAATCCGTTCCCGACTCATTGTTCTACCTCCTCGCTGACAAACAGGACCGGGATCACAGACCGACGCTGTACCCGGGCCGGGATGTTGCCCTGCAGCCAGCGACTCAACAGGGATTTGCGCAGGTTGGGGAGGACGATGAGGTCGCAGTGGGACTGGGCCGCGTATTCCAGAATCGCCTCATCCTCCGGCCGGGTGCTAAAGAGGACCGCCGTCCGCACCGGAATGCCCCGCTCCTGCATCTGTGCTTCCAGGCGACGGAAGTACGCCTCCGCCTCCTCCTTGCGCCGCGCGCCCCGGGAGCCGACCTCCACCTGTATCTGCTGGAAGAAATACTCATCCGAGGAGACGACAGGGATGACGTGGATCAGGTGGAGTTCGGCCTTCATGGCCGAAGCCAGGCGGGTGGCGTGCCAGAGGTGGGCCTCCTGCCCGCCCTCCCGTTCCAGGGGGACCAGAATCCGCTGATACATCCCGCACCTCCTAAAAAGCAGTAGGACAACTGCAAAGCAGTTATCCTACTGCAGCATCTGGGCCCGACGGGCCAGCAGGTCGTCTATCTCCGCCAGGAGGTCCGGCGGGAGGGTCCAGTCCGCCGCCGGGGCCGTCTGCTCTATCTGTTCGGGCCGCCGCGCGCCCACAATGGCCGCCGTCACCTCCGGACGACGCAGGGTCCAGGCAATCGCCAACTGGGAGACGGTCCGGCCGTAGCGGGCCGCGATGGCCTTCAATCCCTCCACCAGCGCCAGGTTGGCGCTCAGTTCCGGCTCCCGCAGGTGACCGCTGTACTTCCCGCGCCAGTCATCCTCCGGAAGGGAGGCCGCCCACTCCCGGGAGAACTTCTCCGTCAGGACGCCAGAGGCCATCGGGCTGTAGACGATGACGCCGATATTGTGGGCCGCGCAGAAGGGGAGAATTTCGGCCTCAATCTCCCGCCGGAGCATGTTGTACGGCGGCTGGAGGGAGGCGATGGGGTGGATGGGCTGGATGCGCTGCATCTGCTCCACGCTGAAGTTGGAGACCCCCGCATAACGGATTTTCCCCTCCCGGACCAGGTCGGCGATGGTAGCCCAGGCCTCCTCTATATCTTCATCGGGGTTGGGCCAGTGAATCTGGTAGAGGTCAATGACGTCCACCCCCAGCCGCCGGAGGCTGGCCTCCACTTCCCGGCGGACGCTCCAGGCTTTGAGGCGTCCGTAGGGGGTGGTGCTCCCCTCGTCCCAGACCAGGCCGCACTTGGTGGCGATGACAACCTGGTCGCGCCGGCCGCGAACGGCCTTGCCGACAATCTCTTCGGAGTGGCCCAGGCCGTAGACGGCGGCGGTATCTATCCAGTTGATGCCCAGGTCCAGGGCCCGCTGGATGGTGCGGATGGAGTCGGCGTCGTCCTGGGGGCCCCAGCCGTAGGCCCACCCGCCGCCGCCGATGGCCCATGTCCCCAGGCCGACGGTGGTCAAGTGCAGGTCGGTATAGCCCAGTTTTCGGGTTTGCATCGCACTGCTCCTTTCCTTGCTACGGTGTCTTCACCGTGATGGATGCGGCGGCGAAGCCGCCCCGGCGCCGATTGGAAATCGGCTTCCCTGGGCGCTCTCACGCCAGGCGTCAACCTCCGTTGACGCTTTGATGCGCCGATTGGAAATCGGCCTCCCTGGGCGCTCTCGCGCCAGGCGTCAACCTCCGTTGACGCTTTGAGGCATATGGGGCGGCGGCTTCGCCGCCCCAGGCGCCGATTG
>CALDFY010000007.1 GCA_937942115.1 uncultured Anaerolineae bacterium
CACAATCAGGAGGCACAAAATGGAGAGTCGTAATGCCCTTGCGGGCATTGGGAGTTTCGGACGTTGTATCTATCCTGGTTGAAGACCAGGAGGGGAGGGTGTATGGTCGTAATGCCCTTGCGGGCATTGGGAGTTTCGGACGTATACAGTCGGCGCGGGTGGCGGCGGCGGGGCGGGTGTGGGTCGTAATGCCCTTGCGGGCATTGGGGGGTTTCGGACCTACGGGACGGACGTGCGCGACCTCGCGGAACTGCTCTACCTTCGTCGTAATGCCCTTGCGGGCATTGGGGGGTTTCGGACGTTAAGCGGCAAAACCCCTGGGACTTCTGTACCGTAAATGGGCTTGCTCCCTCTGCCCTGATGATATTTTACACCACTTCTCCCACTTTGTCCAGCGCGATCGCGGGTATGGTGCTCCACTTTAAGATTTGCTGCGAACACCCCCCTCCGAACCCGCCGAAAACGAGGCCACGCAGAGGGGGGTGTTCGCAACGGCGCCCCGCCTCCCGGAGTCGGCACCGGGACCGGCCCCCGACTTCCGGCTTGCGACGTCCGGCTTCTAACTACCCACTCCCGGCTACCGGCTCCCGGCTATACCACATATACCTCCGGCACCTCCACCGGCGGCCCTGCCTGCCCCAGCGTCTGAACCTCCCCGGCACAGACGGGACAGAGCCGGTATATCCGCACCCGGTCCTCCTCCGCCTTGATCCGCCGGGCCAGGCCCTGGCGCATCTTCTCCGCCTGAGAGGCCGTCAGCATGCACTCCCAGACGCTGTATTGCACCCGTTCCCCGTAGCCATTCAGGAAACGGGCCACCTGATTGCGGCGCCGGTCGTCGGGAATGTCGTAGGCCACCACGTACCGGCGCCGCTCCTCCCGTCGCCGGGTCTCTTGCTCCTCCATATCTCTCCATACTTCTTCGGACACCCCTCCGTTTCGCTTCGTGGCTCGCTACGAACGTCCCTCCCGTCGCCGGGCCTCCCCCTTGTCCCTCATCACCGCACCTGAAACGGACGGAACGGCTCCCCGGTCTGGATGGCGTGGGCCAGCCGCCGAACCTCCACCTCCAGGCAGCGGCGATAGTCCATCCGCTCCCCTGTCTGCGGGTGGGTCAACTCCAGATTCAGCCGTCCCTCCCACTCCCGGAGGAATCGGGACCGCCCCTCATCGCCCAAACGGATGGGATAAGGCCCTTCCGGGTTCTCCTCAAAGTGGTCCGGCCGAAGAATCTCGTTGTTCAGGCAACGGAGGACCAGGCTATCCACCAGGATAGGCCGAAACGGCTCTATCAGGTCCAGGGCCAGGCTGGGGCGGTTGGACTCGGGCCGGTGGAGGAAACCCAGGTACGGGTCCAACCCCACCGTCCACACGGCCCACTCCATCTGATGGGTCAGGAGGGTGTAGCCGAAACTCAGGAGCGCGTTGACGGGGTCGGGCGGAGGGCGGCGGGCCCGTTTCTCAAAGCGCCAGCCGGGGACGGTGATGAGGTGGCGGAAGACGGAGAAGTAGACGGCGGAACCCCGTCCCTCTACGCCGTGGAGGGAACCCAGGGTCCGGGCCCCTTCAGCCTGGGGGATGAGGTCCGATAACCGGTCGGCCGCATCCGAGAGGGCCGATGCCCTCTCCGGCTCCTCGGTCCGGCGGGCGTAGCGGCGCAGCAGGGTGCGCAGGTTGTGCAATTTGGCCGTCACCAGGGCCCGGGCGACCCCCAGGGACCCATCCGGGTCGCTGACCCGGGCGTACTGGCGGAGGCGGAGGAGGCCGTTCCCCCGCTCCGCCCCCACCAGCCGCCCCTTGTATCGCCCGTCCACCGTCAGAAAGACGACCTCTATCCCCTGCGCCAGCAGGAAGGAAAGGGCCGGCGGGGTGACCGAAACGTTGCCCAGGAGGACGACCTGAGAGACGTGGGCGGCGGGGACGGTGGTGAGGACCCGGTCGTCCTTCTCCACCACCAGGCGGCGGACCCGGCAGGCGAGGCGGGCCCCCTGGGTGGATACATACAGCGGTGGCATGTGACCCCCCGATGTTCGGTTGTTAAAGTGCGAGCGGGAGGACGGCTCACCGGCGGGCGCGGGCGGCCTCCCGCTGCTCCTGCAAGTTCATCACTTCCGCCACTTCGTAGCGAGGCGGCAAAGCCCCCTCCACCGGCCTCATCCGGACGCACGGGGGGAAGTAGCCCATGCGGCCATGTAACTCCGCCAGCAGGAGGACGGCGGCGAAGTTCAGGGCCGGTGGGACGACCAGAAGAGGCAGGGTCTGCCACTCCTGAGAGGTGAGGCCAGCCCGGTCGGCCAGGTCTACCACCTGCGGGCCGAAGGGCCGGCCGGTATCCAGGTGGGTGGGGATTTCCACCACCCGCTCCACCGGCCGGCCGGTGAGGGCTTCCAGTTGGGCCAGATGCTCTCCTGTCAGAGGATGGGAGAAGTTGAGCACAATCACGCCGGATCTCCGGTACAGCAGGATAAAGTCACCCTGGAATCCACGCCTCCAGTTGGGGGAACTGAGGGGCCTCCACCTGAACGCCGATACTCTGAAGCCCCTCATTAATCAGATCGGCTACGATCCCGTGGATTCGCCGGTATTCCTCTTCCCGGATGGGAGAAGTCCCGTGGGCCAGGATGGATTCGTTGCGTCGGGAAAGGGCATCCCGGAGATGGTTTTCCCGGGCTTTGAAGATTTTCCCCAGCGGATCATCCAGTTCAGCCAAAAGGTGGTAGGCCTCCCAAAGCCCCAGTTTCAACGTTTGTTCCCACCCCAATGCGACCTGCAGTTTCTGCCGCTCCTCATACCGTGGACGCAGAGGCTCGGGAAGACTTTCCGGCCGGACGTTTCCTGTATCTATCCCGTGGGCTATTCGGAGGCGAGCCTGGGCGAGTAATTCTATCGCCCGGTACAGACGGGCAACTGCGTCGTCGTACCGGCCGCGTGCCGCTCTTCGCTCTGCGTTCCGTACCAGGTCCAGCACCGGCTCATAACCCGAGGGCCGGTCCTGGCCGACCAGACGTTTCAGGAAGCGCCACTGAGGAACCACTTGGGATTGAACGGTCTGGAGAATTCTGTAGGCCTGCTGGTGGTCAAAGCGGTCCCAGGCATCAAAGCCCCGACAGAAGGTGGTCCAGGTACGGATGACCCCTTCCAGTTCCCGAGAGACAGGGGACCAGAGGAGACTTCCCTCCAGGATTTGCCGGGCGGAGGCGTAAGCATACGCATTGAAGAGACGGCGGGCTTCCTCCAGACGCTGACGGGCCCGGACCTCCGCCGCGTTGACGAGACCGGCCATCTCGGTTCCATTGGCTACCTTGACCAGGTCGGGCCGTTGCCCCCGGACGAGGGAAAGTTCCCATCCGCATTCCAGCGCCGCCAGGGCCAGGGCCACTCCCATACTTTTAGAGCCGCCTGTATAGTCGGCGATGCACTGAGCGTCCGGATACTGCTGACGAAGGTCGCGAAGTTTCCTGATGCAGACTTCGTACAGTTTGGGCAGGTCGTCCGGATCCTCCAGTTCTATCACCTCATACTGGTCTTGGGCGAGGCCGGTTTGAGCCACAATACTGGGTTCCCCTTCGCCGGATGGCTGGCGGCAGGGAGTACCCGAGCCATCTACGGTCACCCGGCTCCCTCTGGGGCCGCCCGTGGCGAAAAAGTATGTCCGGTCCGGCTGATAACTCCGAATAGCAGTAACCAGCGGAGCGCAAGAACCTCCTACGGTGAGAGCCAGAATTCGCATTGCATCCTCCGCTCGTGCGATGGTCATCTCATTCCCACTCCACCCACACCCATCCCAGCGGGGCAACGGGGCGCTCATAGGTGCGGCCGTCGGGGGCGCGCTGGACCTGGACGACGACCCGGCGGCTCTTGGGGAAGGGGTCTCCAGGCCGACGGCGGCCTCGGGCGATGCCGTAGCCGCCCTGCTTGGGGGGCCGCAGGATGCCCTCCAGGAAGTTCGGGTCGGCCCGCAGGCGGCTGCCGAAGGTCTTATCGTCCCATCCGGTGCCCCACCCCACCTGCAGGATGAAGCCCCGATCGGGAATGCCCAGGTCCTGGTAGAACTTCTGAATCCGCTCTGCGCCGGGGACGCCGTTGAACCAGGCCCGCTCTTCCTTCAGCCGCTGCGCGGTGTGTCGGTTGACGATGGCAGGGAAAGCCCGCAACCAGTCTTCCCCCCGCATCTTCAGCCGACGTCGCTGGGCCCATTCCGAGAAGAGAGCCAGGTCCAGTTTGATGACGAAGTGGAAGACCGTATCCGATGCGATGGCCTCCAACTCAATGGGGGAGGCCATCTGTCCATTCCGATGGAGAACTCGCGCGTTGATGAGGATGAGACGGTCGGCCCCGACGGGGGCGCTATCGGCCACGTGGAGCGCGCGCAGGAGGTCGTGATTGGGGTCGGGGCCGAAGATAGTCCGTTCATACTCCAGTGCAGCGAAGCGGGGATTGGGATTGAGACGGGTGCGCTCCGGACGGAGGCCCAGTTTCTCCCAGGCGTGCCAGGCGAGGGCGGTGCGCAGCGCGCCCTTGAGGCTGGTGCCAGGAAGGTAGAGGCGGTCGTAGGGGTCCTTCAACTGTTCCCGCAACTGGGCCCCTTCCGCTTGGGAGCGGGGGACGCCCCGGATGGCGTAGCGGAAAAAGGGGCTTCCCTCCTGGAAGTCCGCAGGCTTCAGCAACTGGGCGGGCGGGGTAGCCATCAGCCGCTCCAGGACCCTGGGGTCGTCCACGTTCTGGGCCTCCAGGATAGCCTCCTCGTTCAGCCGCCAGGTCCGCCCACCGTGGACGGCGTAGTCGTAGGAGAGGAGCAGGTCCCGCCCGCTGCCGATATGGAGGGGGGTGAGGAGAGTGGCCCGAGCCGGGTAGAGGACGTAGTCGGGCATATCACACCTCCTTGCGGGTGCCGGATAAATCCGGCGCCACGATGGCGGCGCCCAGGGCGAAGCCGTAGCGCCAGACGGGATGGGGGAGGTCGCCCTGGGGGTTCCGGTAGCGGGGACGGACGTCGGTGAGGTCGCCCCAGGGGCCGGGGCCGACGGCGCGGACGAGGCTCCCTTCGGCCACCAGCCAGAGACGCTGGCGGCGCTGGGCCGCGCCCTCCCACGTGCGCAGCCACCCGGCCACCGCCGTCAGCGCGTAGCCGGGGGAGTCGGTCAGGGCAGCGGGCAGTTCGTCGGTTTGCGGATGGTAGCGGGAAAGAAGCCACATCAGGCTGCCGTCCGCCGGTTCGGGCAGGGCCAGGCCCATCGGCTCCTCCGTCCACCTGAACCCGCCGTAGCCGACGGCCCGCTCCCCGCCCAGGCCGTCGTCGGCCAGGACGGCCAGGGCCTGCCGGAAGAGGGCCTGGAGCGCATCGCCGCTTTGCCGCCAATGGACGCCGAACCAGAGGCCACAGCCGGAGGCGAAGGAGACCCGTCCGGCGTGAAAGATGTTGGAGGCAGAGGTGATGCGGTCCAGCGTCACGCGCGGGACCGGCTCGGAGACGAAGACACGGTGGCGGTGCAGGGCGCGCAGGCGGTCCGGGGGAACCCGCATTTTCTCTGGAAGTCCCCTCGTCTCCTCCGCCGTAAGCCAGAAGGCCCCACCCTGGAGGGCGACGCCCCGCACCGGATCCGGTCCGCCGTCTTTCGGGAAGAGCCAGTCGTCCATCGGCTCCCCGTCCAGCATCCGCTGAAAGAGGCCCTCAGAGACGAACCGGACCTTTTTCAGGTCTTTGGAGCGCTTCCGGAGCGTTTCCGGGCCGAACCAGCGGTCCAGCGGGACGGGCATGGGGAAGAAGCGGACGTCTCCGGCGAAGGGGAAGGCGGAGGTGATGAGGAAAGGCGGGTCGCGGTCCTCAAAGGGTTCGGCGAAGGTCTCCCCGTCGCCGGAGAGGCGCAGGGCGGCGTCCACCAGGGCGGCGAACAGCGTGTCGGAGGGGATGTGTTCGGCGCTCTCCTCCAGGTTCACGCCGCGCGCGCCCAGGTGGAAGCCGCTGTGAAAGGTCAGGCGGTAGACGGTCAGTTCGGCCATCGTCCGCCTCCTTTCACGCCAGCCCGAGAGCAACCGTCACCTTCTGGAGCAGGTTGGGCAAGTCGTTCACCAAAGCGGGAAGGTCCGCATACTCCCCGACTTCCTGGGGTGTTTCCAGATACCTCCTGCCTGAGCGCACGGAGACTCTGATCTTCTGCAGTTTCACCTTGCCGGAGCCCCGGGAGCCCAGACCGCCCAGGTAGTCGTCCTCCAGGAGTTGGAGCCCCTCCACCAGGGTGCGGAGCCGCTCCACGTCCTTTTCCGGGTCGGCGATAGAGGCGTTGCCGTTGGTCCCCTCGTAGACGGAGTAGACGAGTTCGGCGGGGCCGAAGACGGCGCCGGCGGGGACCCGCTCCATCCGACGGGGGTTGGCGGCGGAGGTGACCCGGTCAATGGAGACCTCTGTCTTGACCTCGGTGTAGGGGAGGTCGGTGCGGGCCTGCTCGGTCAGAATACGGGCGCTCTCCTCGGTGAGGTGGACGTCCCGCACCACCAGCCGGGTAGGGGTAGCGAAGTCCATCTCCCCGGGGACGCCGAAGACCTGGCAGACGTTGCACCCCTGGTAATTATCTGGACTCTCACAGGTATGGATGAAAGTGTCGCCGATTTTACGGTTCAAGGGGAGACCCTTATACTTCTCCAGTAGGGAGCGAACTTTACCCTTAAAGGAGGAACCAGGGATATAGGGGCGATTGGTGATGGGGTCGCGGATGACGACTTTATCCACGCCGCCAATCTCAATGCCGGTCTCCGAACCGCCGACATGGAGGCCAGTGACGGCCTCAATATTGAAAGTCAGGAAGATGCGGCCTTTGAGTTGGATTTGCTTTGCGGGCATGGGATACCTCCTTTATCTATCGCAAGCGTCGCAGGTCGCGTGGCTATTGCCCACCGTAGGCTTTGTGGTAGGCCAGGATAGCCTCAAAGAATTCTACGAAGCGCTGGAAGTTGTCGTCCTGGGTGTTGCCTGTTCCCGGTTTTTGGCCTTCCGGGCGTTCTCCGGCCTTGATAACGTAGTCCAGTGCGGGATCCAGAATCCGGACCAGTTCCTCAACGGCCTTGCCGCGTTCTTTACGGGCGCGGTAGGCCATCTTAGGCCGGAGAAGGATAAGGCGGCGGAGGGCGCGCTGGCGGTCAATGCTCCATTCGGCCTGAATCTGGCGCACTTCGCCGAAGAGGGCGCGAATCTGGCTGGTGGTGAGGCCCATATCCTTCAGGGATTTGCCGAGGGTATCGGCCCACTTCACCAGTGTCTCCGCGCCTTTGGGATTGGGGTCGGTAATGATGGTCTGCAGGTCCTGGTCGGTGGGGCGCGCGAAGGTTGAGCCTTTCGGTTGTTGCATCATAGGGCACCTCCTGAGTATTGAATTTGATTGAGAATGGTTACTACAGATTGCCAGAAATCCGGCGTGCAACGAAGTTTCCATCTGTCCAGTTGTCTGGCATTTTCCTTCAGCAGATACATCAGATACGTTGCGCTGAAGTAGTATTGGAAAAGCGAGTGAAAGAACTTAACACTGCCGTTTGAGGTCTGAAGTATAGCAAGATTCAGTACCCAGTGAAGCCCCTTTTTGGAAGAATAGCATCTCTTCGCCCTATCGTATTCCATAGCATCAGAACGACCGTCTATCTCCAGGCCGAATCTACCCGTCGCTCCCCACCAGCGAGAGAGATTAGCCCGCTCTATGGAGCGACGTGATGCTTCACGCTCCCACACCCTTCGGATCATCCGATCCAGCGCCCAGCCGATGGTCAAAGATGGGCCGGTTTCCTCAGCCTGTTGTTCCTCTCCGGACTGGGATGGTGGTTGGATGGGGATTTCCTCGGGCTGTTCCTCTCCGGACTGGGATGGTGGCTGGATAGGGATTTCCTCGGGCTGTTCCTCTTCCCAACGAATAGATTCAGGCCGGGATATTAGCAGTGGGCTCTCTTCCTCATCTGGTTTGGTGTAATCTGAAGGAGACGATGCTGGCAGAGGTTCGGCCAGCGGGACATCTGGCGCTACCACGGATACCAGAGATTCCAAATATAACGGAATAGAACAGATGTCCTTCAGAGAATGCCATTCCGAGTTAGAACCGGAAAATCCTTTTTCCAGTTGCTGGATAATCCTTTCATTGCCTTCGGTGACGGCTCCCCGCAAATAAGCCGTTACCTGGCCTGCAGCCAGAGGAGCGATCCGAACAGTTTGCATGTCATTAGGGATTGAGATAGAGGGACGGGTGGTCAGCAAAATCGCCACCCCTGGATACCTCCTGCTGAAAGACCGAATAGCGTCCAGGCACCTCTCAATTAGCCGCTCTTCCCACAGTTCATCTATTCCGTCAAGGCAAATAAGCCAGTGTAAATCAGGGTTTTCCAGTAGCATTTCGGGACTCTCGGGCTCATCCTTCCAGAACTGCCCCTTGGTGTTCGCCTCACGCACGATTTCTTTTGCCAAAATCTGGGCGCTCCTGATCTGACTCCCCCTCAAGCGGAAATAAACCGGAATCCACCACGGAGGTGGTTTGAACTCCTCCCTGCGCCGGATCTCCTCCATTGCGGCCATCCCCGCATCTGCGTATTCTGCCACGAGGCGGAAGAGAAACATACTCTTACCGCTGCCGGGACACCCCTCTATTACCAAAATGCCTCCCCCATTTGTTAGAAAGCGCTGAACGACCTCTTTCAGTTGTTCGCGGCGTCCAACTGCATCAATGTACAGATCAAGATACGGATTTTTAGCAGCGGCCCGGCTCACTTCTTCGCTTTCCCGAAGTGCTCTAAAGTATCGGAGCCATCCAGAGGGTGTAACAAGAGGTATCTGCCGATAGCCAGGAGAATTTGTAGTAAAATCCTGTACTTCTATCTTCATCTTGCTTTCGCCGGACCGTATCCAGCACCCTCCAACGTGCAACAAAGTCCTTCTCCCGCTGGTTAAATCTCTGGCAATATGAAAGGCCTCCCGTGGAGATTGAGGCTCTATTAGGAAATAAGCAAGGAGCAGGTTATTCCGCTCATCCCAGTTCCACTTTAGCTCCCATTGGGAGAGAGTAGGAGAGATATACTCGTTAATTGCTTGACGCATTTGGTGACGTACTTCCTCCATTACGTTTGTGAGGCCCTTTTCATCCGTTGGCAAAGACTCCGACCAATACGGTTGAAGGTGCTGATAGATGCTGACCTGGTTACCCCGGTCATCCAAACCGAAAATCAAGTAGGTAGGCTTGCCCCACAAGCGGGCGGTGTTCGCCAGCGCGATCACGTCCCGGAGGAATTCCGCCTTCTCCTCGTGATTGCGGAGGTTTGGAATCTTTTGCTTCCGGTCTCTGAGAGGGGTTTCTTCGTACTCTGATGGTTCGGTAAAGAGTTCCGGACGGAAATTCCCCTGCCCCATAGCCTTCTCCTCCTGAATGTCTGGCTGTAAACAGCCAGGCTCAACATTGGGACGGGCGCTAAAGCGCCCACGATCCGGGGCGCTTCCAGCGCCCCTGCCCACCCTGAGCCCTGACGTTGACGTCAGGCAAATCTATGACCGCCCCAGCAGTTCCGCCCATCGGGCCGCCAGACCGATCCACTCAATGGCCCGAAAGTCCTCCCCGTGCAGGCGATCGGCCAGGTCGTTCGCCGCCCGCGCCACCTCTGGACTCTCCTTCTCATATCGCCGGGCCATCCGCCTCAGAAAGTAATACCCCCGCCACATCCACGGGCCATAGTAGACCTGCTCCTCCCCCACCCAGTTCCGATCCTCGCCTCGCAGACGGCGCTCCTCGGCGGCCCCCTGATGCTGTTCCTGCAGCCGGATCAACATCTGGAGCAGGGCCTTTGGCGCGCCCTCGCCCCCCTCCCTTCTGGGACGGGTCAGCCGTTCCAGCAGATGGGCCAGGGTATGAACAGTTCCCATCCCCTCCCGGCAATCCTCCATCCCGAAGCGGTCCCAAGAGAGAGCCTGTCCCAGGAAAGAGACCGCGTTCTTCTTGAACACCTGTTCGCCCACCTTTCGCTGGAATTCCTTGGCCTGCCCCTCCGCTTTCCCGGCGTCCTCCGCCGCCTGGTAGAGGGGATACTTGCCGCCCACCAGCGCGATCCCGGCACTGGCGTGAACCCCCGGATGACCGGCGGCAAAGCGGGAGAGGTCCGCCCGGATAGCCCGCGCCAATTCCACCACCGCGTCCCAGGAACCGACAAAGAAGAGGTCATCCCCACCGGAGTAGATGGAATACAGCCGCCCCCGCCCGTCCTTGTCGGTCCCGATGCGTTCCGCCAGCACCTCCACCCACCCCTCAAAGAAGAGGCTGATGGCGAAACTGAGCGCGGCGACGCGGGAGAGCGTGGCGTTCTCCCTCAGCCCCTCGGCGAACATCTCCCCCAGATTATCCACATCCATCCGCAGGACGCCCAGCCGCCGGATGCCGGTGGACTGGACCTCCATCACCTCAAACGGCTTGACGCTTCCCGGATTAGGCAGACCTTTCACCTTCTCCCGAAGTTCCTGATGTTCCGCATCCGTCAGAATCGGCGTCACATTGACCAGGAACCGACGACCGACGACCGTTCGGGCATCGGGCCTCAGGTTCTGCATCGCGTCGTCTTTCAGCGCCAGAATCCGACGAAGGCCGTTGGAGTTAGGGGGATTATCCAGGTCCTGCAGCGTTCCGGCCTCCACCCCGAAGGCGTTGATGACATCTTTCCAGCCACCCGGCAGGACTTCCAGAGGCTTATCCGGCACTCGGGTCTCCACCTCGGCCATCCAGAGATACCGGGCGCGGCGGATAGATTCCCCCAGTTCCTCATAGGAGCGACAGGGAGGGCATTTGCGGACATCTTCGTCTTTTTTTGTTCCCGGATGCTCCCGCCCACAGACCTGACACTCCCAGTCCTCGTTGCCACCATGCCCCTGGCGCTGGAAGAGGTCGGTCAGTCCCTCCTCCAGTTCGGCGAAGCGGCGCTGCTTGGCCTTCTGGAGTCGCTCTGCCAGTTCTCTCCACTTCTCCGAAATGCGGCCATCGTAGAAGTCAGCGGCGGCCAGGGGAACAGCCTCCAGCGCCAGGTAGAGGTCGCCCCGGTGATGGGCCAGCAAGATACGGCTCACCTCCTTCTGCACCTCTCCCAGGCGGCCCCGGTCGGAGGGACGGGCCAGGAGATAGAAACCACCACCCCCCTGGTAGAGGAGGTTGGTGACGGGCAAGCCCAGGCGTCGCAGAACGTAGTGGACGACAGCCTCAGTGAGAAGTTGGAGGTAGAAAGAGCGGCCGCGCAGCGCGCTTGTCGCGCCCCGCGCGGTGATCGTGTAGATGAAGTCCTGCACCCCGCTGATGTCTCCGCCCACCAGCAAGGCGGTCTCCATCTCCTTCAGTGCGGCCGGCGGAGGGGCGGATTTATCCTTCCCCCGTTCCCTGTACCACACCTCCAGCGCATCCAGCGCGCAGTCCACCACCGCCTCATCCGCCTGCCCCCACAGACAGGCCGCCAGCGCGGCGGTGGTCCGACTGTGGTCGTAGAGGCTGACGTCCGGGAGCGCCTTGTAGGAGGCGGAGGGGATACACCAGGCGTACCGCTGGAGCAGGAGGAGCATGCTCTCCAGATAGACAGAAAGGTACTCCGCCTTTCTATGGGCTTCCCGCAGAGCATTGACGTCTCTTACGAACTCCTTCCAGAGCGCGGAGTAAGCCTGCTTGACCGCCTCCTCTTCCATCTCGTTAACCGGGAAGATGGCCTCGCTTTCCATCCGTAAGGGACGGAGGGGCGAGTAGGCCTTTGCTGGGGCCTGCTGGTCATCCGCTGTGAGAGAACAGAAGATGGAGAGGACCTGGCGGGGATGCTCTTTCTCTTCGGGGATCCGCTCCCCCGCTGAGAGCCGGTCTGCCAGAGCGACAACTTTGGTCTCGTAGCCCTGGAGGGGCTTATCGTGGTGGCCCATCACGGGGTAAAGGCCGTCCCGCCAGACCTGCGGCACAAATTCGCTGACGAAATCGCCGCCGATTTGGGGATGCTTACCCGTCTTCCATCCGGCCCGCTGGGCAAACTTGCCGATGTCGTGGAGCAGACCAGCCAGGGCAACGCTGTAGATAGTCTGTTTTTCGTCCATCACCACCTCCGGGTTGACAGGGAGCATGTTACAGGGAGCAAGGGAGCAAAGGAGCAAAGGAGCAAGGGGCAAAGAAGCAAAGGAGCAAGGGAGCAAGGAGCAGGGCGCAGGGCGCAAGAATCACGTCAGAGGCTCAGGGCCCCTGCTCAAATACGAAGCCCTCTTCAGGGGCTTTGGGGTAGCCCGTCGGGGCTTTGGAGTATGAGCCTGCCGCTTCGGGGCGGAGAAGGTCGCGGGCATTGGGGGTTTCGGGCCCTCACCCCTCCCCCGCCGCCTTCGCCTCACCCCCAGCCCCTCTCCTGACCGCAGGGTCAGGAGAGGGGAGTAGTAGCGGCGCAGCCACTGGGAGATTTCTCGCCCGAACGTAAACGTTCGGGCTCAAATCTACCAAAGCCCCCCTTAAGGGGGGCTCTACACCCTGAGCCCGACAGTTGACTGTCGGGCAAATGATGGAGTTTCGGGCCCTCACCCCTCCCCCGCCGCCTTCGGCGGCACCCCCTCCCCTCTCCCGCCAGCGGGAGGGTGTTTAGAAAGTCACCACGAAGGCACAAAGACACCAAGAAACGGAAAAGTTTCTCGCTTTTTTCACCCTTTAGACCCTTCGTGCCTTTGTGTCTTGGTGGTTTATTGCCTTGCCTCGACTTTTTAAGCAATCTCAGCGGGAGAGGGGAGGGGGTAGCGGCGCAGCCGCTGGGAGATTCCTCGCCCGAACGTAAACGTTCGGGCTCAAAATCTGCCGAAGCCCCCCTTAAGGGGGGCTCTACACCCTGAGCCCGACAGTTGACCGTCGGGCAGGGGTAGTAGCGGCGCAGCCGCTGGGAGATTCCTCGCCCGAACGTAAACGTTCTGGCTCAAAATTTGCCGAAGCCCCCCTTAAGGGGGGCTCTACACCCTGAGCCCGACAGTTGACCGTCGGGCAAATGATGGGGGTTTCGGGCCCTCACCCCTCCCCCGCCGCCTTCGGCGGCACCCCCTCCCCTCTCCCACCAGCGGGAGAGGGGAGGGGGTAGCGGCGCAGCCGCTGAGGGTGGGGTGAGGGCTAATGCCCTTGCGGGCATTGGGAGTTTCGGACGGATGGGGCCGCAAGTGCCGGGGCAAGCGTCCCAGGGTGGAGTCGTAATGCCCTTGCGGGCATTGGGGGGTTTCGGACCTGCTCGGCAGTGACCAGCCGGAGATGGTAATGATTGGGGTCGTAATGCCCTTGCGGGCATTGGGAGTTTCGGACGTAGCAATAGCTATTCAGTCCGGCGTCCCCGTCCTCCTGGTCGTAATGCCCTTGCGGGCATTGGGAGTTTCGGACGGAGATCCTGCTCGGCGATTGGGCCTGCAGCCGCGAGCGCGAGTCGTAATGCCCTTGCGGGCATTGGGAGTTTCGGACCCGCCAGTCCCGGACCGCGGCCCTGAGCCACTTCATCCGTCGTAATGCCCTTGCGGGCATTGGGGGGTTTCGGGCCCTCACCTCTCCCCCGCCGCCTTCGGCGGCACCCCCTCCCCTCTCCCACCAGCGGGAAGGTGCTTAGAAAGTCACCACGAAGGCACAAAGACACCAAGAAACGGAAAAATTTCTCGCCTTTTTCACCCTTTAGACACTTTGTGCCTTTGTGTCTTGGTGGTTTATTGCCTTGCCTCGACTTTTTAAGCAATCTCAGCGGAGAGGGGAGGGGGAGCGGGGCAGCCGCTGGGGGTGGGGTGAGGGCTAATGCCCTTGCGGGCATTGGGGGGTTTCGGACACCCCGAACTAATCGCGTTCGCTCGTCGGTACACCGAAGAGCAGTCGTAATGCCCTTGCGGGCATTGGGAGTTTCGGACCCTCTGCTATACTACCAAGTCACCGGTGATGGTGCAGGTAGGTCGTAATGCCCTTGCGGGCATTGGGAGTTTCGGACTCAAACCAGAGAAGGCCGATCATCGCAGGCCATCCGTCGTAATGCCCTTGCGGGCATTGGGGGGTTTCGGACCCAGGGCGGTCGTAAAGAAGAGGGCAGCAATAAGATGGCTGCGTCGTAATGCCCTTGCGGGCATTGGGGGGTTTCGGACCGGCAAGCTCAGGCCCGGCGGGCCGGGCGTAGGTAGAGTCGTAATGCCCTT
>CALDFY010000008.1 GCA_937942115.1 uncultured Anaerolineae bacterium
GAAGGCCGACCTCCTGGCCGAAGGCCCAGGGCGGCTGACTTCAGTCGGCTTCCGAGGCGGCGACCCAACTGGCGCAGCCCCTTAAGTTAACGCCTATGCCCCGGCCCCCTCCCCTCTCCTGAACGGAGTTCAGGAGAGGGGTCGGGGGTGAGGTGAGGGCCGGGGGAGGAGTGAGGCGGAAGCAGGATTGCCGGATGCGCGCTCCCTGCGACCCTGCGACCTGCGACCCTGCGACCTGCGACCTGCGACCTGCGACCCTGCCACCTGCGACCCTGCGACCTGCACCATGCGCCCTGAAATAGAACCCGAACGGATTCATCCCCTGAACGCCCGCTCCCCGGCCGGAGGCCGGTACGTCCTCTACTGGATGCAGGCCGCCCAGCGGGCCTTCTGGAACCCCGCGCTGGAGTTCGCCGTGGACCTGGCCGACGAGCGCCGTCTTCCCCTGCTGGTGGCCTTCGGCCTGACCCCCCACTACCCCGAGGCCACCCTCCGCCCCTACGCCTGGATGCTGGAGGGCCTTCGGGAGACGGCCCGGGCCCTGCGAGAGCGGGGCATCGGCTTCGTGATGCGGCTGGAATACCCGCCCGACCTGGCCCTGAGCCTGGCCCGGGAGGCCGCCGCCGTCGTGGCCGACCGGGGGTATCTCCGGCACCAGCGGGTCTGGCGGCGGTACCTGGCCGAGCGGGCCCCCTGCCCGGTGGTGGAAGTGGAGGGGGACGCCGTGGTGCCGGTGGAGACGGCCTACCCCCGCGCGGCGGTGAGCGCCGCCGTCCTGCGCCGCCGCATCCGCCCCCTCCTCCCCCGCTTCCTTCGGCCCCTCGGAGAACGGGCACCCCGGATTCGGGCCGACTTCGCCGAGCCCTCCCTGAACCCGTCCCGTCCGGAGGACATCCTCCCCCTCCTGGAGGTGGACCGGACGGTGGCGCCGGTGGACTTCCCGGCCGGGACGGGCGCGGCGCGGGCGCGCCTGCGGCGCTTCATAGAAGAGGACCTCCCCCGCTACGCCGACCTCCGGGGCGACCCCCGCCAGGACGTCACCTCCGGCCTGAGCCCCTACCTCCACTTCGGCCAGATTTCCCCCGTGGAAGTGGCCTGGGAGGTCTTCCGGGTGGGTGGCCCGGGGGCGGACGCATTCCTGGAGGAGTTGGTCGTCCGGCGGGAACTGGCGCTGAACTTCGTCTGGTACACCCCCGACTACGACCGCTGGGAGGGCCTCCCCCGCTGGGCCCGGGAGACGCTCTCGGCCCACGCCGCCGACCCCCGCCCCGCTCTCTACTCCCTGGAGGACCTGGAGTCCGCCCGGACCGACGACCCGGTCTGGAACGCGGCCCAGTCCGCCCTGGTGCGGACCGGCCGGATGCACAATTATCTGCGGATGTACTGGGGGAAGCGGCTGCTGGTGTGGACGGCGCGGCCGGAGGACGCGCTGCGGGTCGGCCTCTACCTGAACAACAAGTACGCGCTGGACGGCCGGGACCCCAACAGTTACGCCGGAGTGGGCTGGTGTCTGGGCCTGCACGACCGCCCCTTCCCGGAGCGGCCCATCTTCGGCAAAGTGCGCCCGATGACCCCGGAGGGCTTCCGGAGGAAATTCGGGGAGGTGCACCCGTGGCCGTGACGTCCGCAAAGCCCGGGGCCCTTCCCGGCCCGGAGAAACAGCGCCTCCGCCAGGAGTTCTGCCAGTTGCGGGAGTGTCTCCCCGTTGAGGACGTAGCGGCGGCATCGGAGGCCATCTGCCGTCATCTGGCCGACTGGCCGGTGTTGCGGGCCGCGCGGGTCGTCATGGCCTACCTGGCGTTCCGCAACGAGCCGTCGCTGCAACCACTCTTCTCGGCGCTCCCCCACATTCAGTGGACACTGCCGCGCATAGAGGGCCGACGGCTGGTCGTCCACCCCTACGACCCGAACCGGCTGGTCCGCCACCCCTTCGGGATGCTGGAGCCGGCAGCGGACCTGCCGGTGGTTGATCCGGCCCTTCTGGACATCGTGCTGGTGCCCGGGGTGGCCTTTGATCGGCGCGGGGCGCGGCTGGGCTTCGGGGGGGGCTTCTACGACCGCTTCCTTCCCACCACCCCCGCCCTGCGCGTGGGAGTGACCTACGATGCCTGCCTGCTGGACGAGTTGCCCTACACGGAGGCCGACCAGCATATGGATTGGATCGTCACCCCGACGGGCCTGCTGGAGGTTCGGTGAACGTGCCGGACACCGGTGGAGGTGTCCGGCACGCCCACTGGCGGTTTTCCCAAATGGTGGTAAAATTAACGGTAACCGTTACCCCCATTCCCGAAAGGAGACCTTTGGCAGAACAATACGGCTCATATGCGCCCCCGCCGTCCTACGGATACCCGCCGCCTGCCCCACCGACTAACGGCCTGGCCGTCGCGTCGCTGGTGCTCAGCCTGCTGGGACTGGTCGGCATTCTCCCGCTCATCGGCACCGTCCTGGGCCTCATCTTCGGCTACTCCGCCCGCAACCAGATCGCCCAGAGTCGGGGGTTGCAGGGCGGCGAGGGGCTGGCCCAGGCCGGCATCATCATCGGATGGGTGACCCTGGGTATCTGGGCCCTGGGCATCTGCGCGGCCCTCATCTTCGGCGTGGTCGTGCCCGGTGGCCTGGCCGGTTGCGCCCTCTGCGCCGGCCTGGAACCCCTGATGCAGGGGTACTGAGTCTATCCTCTCATCAGATCCCAGAAAAGGAGCCCAATGGAAGAACAGCCGGAAGTCCCTTTCACGGAGCAGCACGCATATACCGTGGAGGCCGGGGTGCCCGGAGAGAAAAAATCCCGCACCGGCCTCATCATCGGCATCGTCGCGGGAGTGGTCCTCCTCATCCTCTGTTGCTGCTGCATCCTGGCCCTCATCCTGGCCACCCAGTGGCAAAACATCTCCAACGCATTGGGCCTTTGATTCTCCGATTCTC
>CALDFY010000009.1 GCA_937942115.1 uncultured Anaerolineae bacterium
TCGGCGCCCGAGGCGGCGGGAAGCGGAGAGCCGAAGCCAGCCTTAAGTTAACGCCTATGGGGGTGAGGCCAGCGCGCCGAAAAAGTTAGGGCCATTGGGCTTTTAGCCCCTGGCGTAGGCAGTTACAGCGAACAAAAGTGACGGAAATCAGATGATTCGGGTCAAAGTCAAACTCTTTGCGACGCTGCGACGGTACTACCCCGAACTGGGCGTCGGTGAGGGGATAGAGGTGGAACTTCCGGACGGGGCAACGGTGGGACAACTGGTCAACCACCTGGGCCTGCCCGCCGACCACGTGCGGGTGGTTTTCATCAACGGCATCGCCCGGGACGAATCCCACCCTCTGTCCGATGGGGATGAGGTGGGGATGTTTCCCCCTGTAGGGGGAGGGTAAACTGCCGTAGCGCAAGATTTATCGGGGCGCAGGATTTGTCTTGCGCTCCGCAAGATAAATCTTGCGCCACAGCGGGATCAGGACACTGCCCATGGCCGCCTATCTCCTCGTCTTTGCGGGAGCGCTGGTGCTGAGCATCGCGCTGACCCCGCTCGCCCGCTATCTGGCCCCCCAACTGGGCATGATGGATCATCCCTCGGCCCGCAAGGTGCACCGTTCCCCCGTCCCGCGCCTGGGCGGCATGGCCATCTATCTGGCCGTGCTGGCGGCGGCCATCGCGCTGGGGGAACGGTACAACTTCGCCCAGTTCGGCTCCATTATTGTCGGCGCCACCGCCGTCTCGTTCATGGGGCTGGTGGATGACCGATGGGGGTTGCGCCCCACCGTCAAACTGGTCGGGCAGATACTGGCGGCCCTCCTCCTCTGGGCCACAGGCGTCCGCGTGGGCACGTTCGGCCAACCGGTGATGGATTTCCTGCTGACTGTTTTCTGGGTGGTCTACATCACCAATGCCATTAACCTGCTGGACAATATGGACGGGCTGGCGGGCGGGGTTGCCGCCATCGCCGCCGCCTACTTCGCGCTGATGTGCTCTTTCAGCGGGCAGTACCTGGTGGGAGCGCTGGCGATGGCGGTCCTGGCGGCCTGTTTGGGCTTCCTGTTTTACAATCTGAACCCCGCCAGCATCTTTATGGGGGATTCAGGGGCGCTCTTCCTGGGCTTCATGCTGGCGGCCATCGGGATCAAACTCCGCTTTCCGGAAAACGTCACCTTCGTCACCTGGATGGTGCCGGTGCTGGTATTGGGGTTGCCCATCTTTGACACCGCGCTGGTCACCCTTTCCCGCCTGCGCCGGGGGCTGAACCCGCTGACGACGCCGGGCAAAGACCACGTCTCCCACCGATTGGTGGCGGCGGGGCTCTCCCAGCGGGAGGCCGTGCTGACTCTCTATGTGGTCTCGTTTGTGTTGGGGCTGCTGGCGGTTTTCGTCACCCGCGCGTCAGTGGTGGAGGGATACATCGTGGGGGGTCTGGCGGCGCTGATGGGGGCTTTCGGTCTGTGGCGGCTGGAACGACCACCTTTTTGGGGGTAATCATCTACAGGCGCTGGCAACCTGCGCTCCGTCACGCTTCACGTTTCACTCCTCACGTTTCACTCCTCACCTCGTTTCCCTCTTTGCCTCTATCACGTTGGGGATTTTGGAGATGCGGGCCAGCACCCGGCCCAACTGACCGATGTCGGTGACCTCCAGCGTGAGGTAGAGGGTCGTCAGGTTCTGGTTACGATTGATGCTGACCCCGGCGATGTTGACCCCCTCTTTGCTCAGCACGCCGCTGATGTCGTGGAGAAGCCCCGTCCGGTCGTAGGCCAGCACCGAGACCAGGACCGGGAAGGTCTGCTTCTGGGTTCCCCAGGTCACCTCTATCAGCCGTTCGGGGTGGCGCAGGTTGAGGATGTTGGGGCAATCCCGCCGGTGGACGGTGATCCCGTGCCCCTGGGTGACGTAGCCGATGATGGGTTCACCGGGGAGGGGATGGCAGCAGCGGGCCAGCCGGGTCAGCAGGCCGCCAGTGCCCAGGACGTGAACTTCGTGGGAGACGGGGGCCGGTAGCGGGGCTGGGGGCGGGAGTTCCGGCTCCGGCTGGGTCTGCCGCTGGACCTCCACCACCTTCGTCGCAATCTGCTGGCTGTTGACGTCCCCGAAGCCGATAGCCGCCAGGAAGTCATCCACCTTTTCGTAGCCGAAGAGCGCCGCCACGGCCTCGTGGGAAAGTTCCCCCAGCCCCAGCCGCTTCAGTTCCCGCTCCAGGATGGCCCGCCCCGAGGCGATGTTCTGCTCCCGGTCCTGCCGCCGGAACCACTGGCGGATTTTGTTGCGGGCGCGGGCGGTCTTGACGTATCCCAGTTCCGGGTTGAGCCAGTCCCGGCTGGGGCCGCCCCGTTTGGCGGTGATGATCTCCACCTGGTCGCCGGTTTTGAGGACGTAGTCCAGGGGCACCCACCGTCCGTTGACTTTGGCCCCCCGGCAGCGGTGGCCGATTTCGGTATGGATGGCGTAGGCGAAGTCCACAGGTGTGGCCCCGGCGGGCAGGTCCACCACCATGCCTTTCGGGGTGAAGACATACACCCGGTCCTCAAAGAGGTCGGTTCGGACCGCCTCTATGAACTCTCCGGCGTCCTCTGCCTCGCTGCGGGCCTCAATCTGGGCCCGTAGAGCGGCGATTTTTTCCTCAAACAGTCGGTCCCTTTGGGTCCCCTCCTTGTACCGCCAGTGGGCGGCGATACCGTACTCGGCAATCCGGTGCATATAGTGGGTGCGAATTTGGACTTCCAGCACCTTCCCGCCGATACCCACCACGGCGGTGTGAAGGGACTGGTACAGGTTCTCTTTGGGGCGGGCGATGTAATCGTCAAATTCGCCAGGGATAGGGGTCCAGAGGCTGTGGACAACGCCCAGGGCCTGGTAGCATTCGGGGACCGTATCTACAATGGCTCGGATGGCGCGGATGTCGTAGACTCGTTCCAGGGGGATTTGTTTGCGCTGCATCTTGCGGTAGATGCTATAAATATGTTTGGGGCGACCGGTGATCTGAGCGTTGATGCCTTCCAGCCGGAGGTGGTGCTGGAGAATCGCGATGTGGCGCTCAATATCGGCCTCTCGCTCCGGTGCCCGGGCCTCCAGTTCGGCCGCGATCTCGCGGTATAGTTCCGGCTCCAGTTCCTTGAAGGCCAGGTCTTCCAGTTCCCCCTTCCACTGCCAGATGCCCAGTCGGTTGGCCAGCGGTGCGTAGATGTCCATCGTCTGTCGGGCGATACGTTGCCG
The DNA here is from genome assembly GCA_937942115.1 of uncultured Anaerolineae bacterium. Taxonomy (GTDB): domain Bacteria; phylum Chloroflexota; class Anaerolineae; order B4-G1; family DUEL01; genus SpSt-77. Next base: position 3,219 of record CALDFY010000009.1, read on the forward strand.
GCGCTCCGGCGGTAGGGCGTCCAGCGTGCGCATATTGTGGAGCCGGTCGGCCAGTTTGATGAGCATGACCCGCGCGTCCCGGGCCGTCGCCAGGAAGAATTTCCGCAAACTCTCCAATTCCCGCTCGTCCCGTTCCCCCTCCCGCATCTTGCCCAGTTCGTTGGCTCGCCCCAGTTTGGTGACCCCGTCCACCATCCGCGCAACCTCCGGGCCGAATCGGGACTTCAATTCCTCCAGCGGGACTCCCCGGTCCTCCACCACGTCGTGGAGGAGGCCGGCGGCAATCGTTTCGGCGTCCATCCGCAGTTCGCCCAGCAGCGCAGCGACGGCCAGTGCATGCTGGATGTAGGGCTCTCCGGACGCCCGATATTGGCCCTCGTGGGCCTGGGCGGCAAATTCATAGGCGCGCGTGACCAGGTCCCGGACCTCCGGGCCGTCCCGGACCAGGGAAAGGACAGCGTCTATCGTCAGGAGGGGGGTGGACACATCGGCCATGGGTGCACGGTCAGCGATGTCTTGACGTATCAGTATAACGCAGATGGGGGATTTGTCAAAGAACTTGACAACGCGGCCGTTTTCGGGGATAACATGAATAGCCGGTAGCGTTAGCCTGTGGTCAGTGGCCAAGGGTCAGTCGTCCGTTGTCAGGAGGTGAGCGATGACGACGTTCATCCTTCTCTCCAAAATTTCCCTGCGCAGTCCCGGGGAGGTGCGGGCGCTCTCGGCGATGGACCGGGAGTTTGAGCGGCGGCTGAGGGAGGAGTGCCCGGAGGTGCGGCGCATCGCCAGTTACGCCCTCCTGGGGGAGTACGACTTCCTGCACATCTTTGAGGCGCCAGATGCAAAAACGGCAGCGCGCGTGGCCCTGCTGGCCAACGTCTTCGGCCATTGCACCACCCAGACGCTCACCGCCATCCCCTTTGAGGAATTCCGCGAGATTGTGGAGAAGATATAGTGGAAGCGTACTGCGTGGTGTTGACGACCGCCGGGACGGAGGAGGAAGCCCAGCGGCTGGCGGAGGGGCTGGTCGCCGGAAAACTGGCGGCCTGCGTGCAGGTTCTCCCCGTCACCAGCACCTACATCTGGCAGGGGGAACTGCACCGGGACCGGGAGTGGCTCCTCCTGATCAAAACGACGGCCGCCCGCTACGGCGATGTGGAAGCCTTCATCCGGGAGCACCACTCCTACCAGGTGCCGGAAATCGTCCAGTTGCCCATTCACCGGGGGCTGGCGGCGTACCTGGCGTGGGTGGAGGAGAGCGTGGCGCAAGATTGAATCTTGCGCTACGCGCTATGGGAAGATTTTCCCCGGATTGAGGATGTGGTGGGGGTCAAAGACGTCCTTGATCCCCCGCATCAGCGCGATCTGGGCCGGGGAGAGCGCCATCGGCAGGTAGCGGCGGCGGGTGGCGCCGATCCCGTGCTCCCCGGTGAGGGTCCCGCCCAGGGAGAGGGTGAGCCGGTAGATCTCCTCCGAGAGGACGGGCACCAGCGCGTGCCATTCCTCCTCCGGCATGGCGTCCTTCAGCGCGTTGACGTGGACGTTGCCGTCCCCGGCGTGGCCAAAGCAGACGATGCGGACGCTGTGCCGCCGGGCAATCTCCTTGATCCCCCGCAGGAGGGCGGGGATTTCGGCGCGCGGGACGACGACGTCCTCCATGTGATTGACCGGACTCTCGTGCTTGAGTGCGTCCACGATGGCCCGCCGGGCCTCCCACAGCCGGTCCCGGGTGCGGGTATCCTTCGCCACCAGGACGTCCCGCGCCCCCCGCGCCAGGCAGATTTCCCCCACCGCCTCCATATCCGCGTCCACCGCATCCTGCCGGTTTCCGTCCAACTGGATCAGCAAGTGGGCCGCCGCGTCGTCGTAGGGGACGGTCTTCTGCAGGAGACGCTCCGCCGCCCGGATGCTATCCTGCTCCATGAACTCAATGGTCGCCGGGAGGATGCGGGCGGCGATGATGTCCGAGACGGTGTCGGCGGCGGCCTGGAAGTCGTCGTAGGGGACCAGCAGGTCCACCCGGACCTTCGGCAGGGGGAGGAGGCGCAGGATAATTTTCGTCACCACGGCCAGGGTCCCCTCGGAGCCGACCAGCAACTGGACCAGGTTGTAGCCGGTGACGTCCTTGACCCGTTTGCCGCCGCAGGTGATGATGTCGCCGGAGGGGAGGACGGCCTCCAGGCCGCAGACGTAGTCCTTCGTGGTCCCGTACTTGACGGCCCGGGGGCCGCCGGCGCCCTCGGCGATGTTCCCGCCGATGGAACAGGAGTCCAGGCTGGCCGGGTCGGGCGGGTAGAATAGCCCCTCCGCCTCCACTGCCCGGTGAATGTCGCCGGTGATGACCCCCGGCTCCACGGTGACCATTAGGTTCTGCTTGTCTATCTCCAGGATGCGGTTCATCTTCTCGGTGGAGAGGACGATGCCGCCGAAGACGGGGACGGCGCCGCCGCTGAGGCCGTATCCGGCCCCGCGCGGGGTGACGGGAATCCGCTCCCGCGTCGCCAGGCGGAAGATTTCGGCGACCTCCGGCGCGGAGCGGACGAAGACGACGACCTCCGGCTGGGCCCAGAGGCCGACGGTCTCGTCGTGGGCGTACTTCTCCAGCGCCTCCTCGTCGGTGCGGACGCTCCCCTCCCCGACGATGGCCCGCAGTGCATCCACAATCTGGGGGGTGACTTTGTTGTACATACTCGCCTCCCGGCTTCTTACCTCACCCTCGCCCGGGCGAACAGCCTGCGCTACCGCAGCGCCGGCTGCCGGGCCTGTGGGTGCAGGAATTATGCAGGCTAACAGCCTGCGCTACAGGCTAACAGCCTGCGCTACAGGCGAACAGCCTGCGCTACAGGCTGACAGCCTGCGCTACAGGCGGACAGCCTGCGCTACAGGCGAACAGCCTGCGCTACAGGCGAACAGCCTGCGCTACAGGCGAACAGCCTGCGCTACAGGCGAACAGCCTGCGCTACAGGCGGACAGCCTGCGCTACAGGCGAACAGCCTGCGCTACAGGCGGACAGCCTGCGCTACAGGCGGACAGCCTGCGCTACAGGCTGACAGCCTGCGCTACAGGCGAACAGCCTGCGCTACAGGCGGACAGCCTGCGCTACAGGCGAACAGCCTGCGCTACAGGCGAACAGCCTGCGCTACTTTCTCCCGAACGGCCCTCATCCTACCCCGCCAGCACCCGCCCGGCGGCGGCCAGGCCCGCGCCCACGTCAAACCGGTAGCCGCTGCGGGCCAGCGCCCACTCTATCGCCCCCACAGTGGTCAGGATGTCCGACGGCGCCACCGCGCCCATGTGCCCCACCCGGAAGTAGCGGTCCCGGATGGCGGGGTGCAGGCCCCCGGCAACGATGGCCCCGGCCTGTCCGATCAGGCCCAGGAGGCGCGCGTCTATCCCCTCCGGGTAGTACGGAGCCGTGAGGGTGTGGGCCGCCCTGTAGCGGCTCACCGGGACTTGGGAGAGACCGATGGCGTCCATCGCGGCCTTAAAGGCGTCGCTCAGGTGGCGATGACGGGCGAAGCGGGCCTCCAGGCCCTCCTCCAGAATCTGCCCCAGGCTGACGTTCAGCGCCCAGATGAGGTTGACCGGCGGGGTGCCGAAGTAGGCGGCCTTCCGGGCCTCATACGCCTCCATAATCGGCAACCAGTTGGCCCAATCCGCGTAGTAGTTCTGGACGGGGGTCTTCCGCCTCCGGAAGGCCTCCATGGCCCGGGGTCCGGCGAGGAGGATGGCCAGCCCGGGCGGGACGCCCAGGGCCTTCTGGGAGGCGGTGAGGACGACGTCCACGCCCCACTCCGGGGGGTGCAGTTCCTCCCCGCCCACGCTGCAGACGCCGTCCACCACCACCAGCGCGCCGTGCTCCTGCCCCAGTCCGGCCAGGGTGGGGACGTCGGCGATGACGGCGGTGGAGGTATCCACGTGGGTGACCGTCATCAGTTTGTAGGGGCCCTGCCGCAGCGCGGCGGCCACCGCCTCCGGCGGCGGGGCATCGCCGACGGCGGGGGGCTGAACGACCGTCACCTGGGCCCCGTACCGCTCCAGGATGGCGGCGAAGCGGTCCCCGAAGTAGCCGGTGCTGACCACCAGCGCCCGGTCCCCCGGTTCTATCAGGTTGGCGGCGGCCATGTCCATCGCCAGGGTGCCGGACCCGGCGACGACGAAGGGCTGGCTCCCGGGGAAGAGGAAGACCTCCCGCAGCCGCTCCAGCGCCTGCCCGAAGACTTCAATGAAGTTGGGGGCGACGTGGCTGGTGGTGGGGAGCCCCATGGCCGCCAGCACCTCCGGCGTGAACTCCACGGGGCCGGGGATCATCAGGAGTTTGCGGTTTTTCATCGGGTGACCTCCTGGGAGGGAAGCGTGAAGCGTGAAACGTGAAACGTGAAACGTGTTGCGTATTCCGTGTTCCGTTATTTGTGACGGCCCTCTGGATCCGCTCCCGGACGCGCCGGGCCTGCTCCCGGTAGGGGCTTCCCAGTTGGGTGAACATTTTCTCGGCGCGGGTGATGAGTTCCAGGGCGCGGGGGAGATTCCCCTCCGCCTCTTCCAGGAGGGCCAT
>CALDFY010000010.1 GCA_937942115.1 uncultured Anaerolineae bacterium
CGGCTTCGCCGCCCGCCCAAAAATCCCCTTTCTTCACCCCCCTTTCCCCAGAGCGGAGCGATGGGGAGAGGGGGGCAAGGGGGGTGAGGGGCAAAGAAGCCCGCCGCCCGCCCAGAACAAGAGGGGCGCGAAAAAAACCTACACTTGTGGGGGTGAGGCAGGGCGGGGTGAGGCCCTACCGCCACACCACCGGCAGATACACCCGCCGCGCCGGAGCCAGCAGGAGCAGATCATCCGGGCGGTCGGGGTGCATCCGGTAGTTGCGCACCCGCAGGCGGGGACCCTCATAGTCCTCGGAGACCAGACCCGCCACCAGCACCCGGTCCAGGAGGTTCACCCCCTCCCAGGTCCCGTTGTAGCCGTCCAGGAAGGCCCGCACCGGCCCGCTCCCGTCGTTCACCCAGAGCGCGCTCCGGTCCGCCGAGACCGCCGTCACCGTGCCGCTGACGACCGCCAGCCACCCCTCGTAGGCCTCCAGCGTCGCACTCACCGTCCGCAACGGCAGCGGAATGCTCCCCGTCACCGCCAGCGTCGGGCTTGAGACGCAGGTCGGCGTCAGCACCTGCACCTGCTCGCTCTCAAAGAACTGGATTTCCGTATCCCCCTGGTAGACGTCCACCGTCCCCACCACCCGGACGCAGTCGCCCCGGACGGGCATACTTCCCACCGCGCCGGAGGCCGTCCCCGCCGGCGCGAAGACGGTGATGCCGCCGGTATCGTCCTGGACGGTGAGAACGTCAAAGAATTCGCCGTAGGCGGCGGTGACGAAGCCCTCCACCCAGACCAGCCGGTGCAGGTGGACGGGCGTATCGTCCCCCTCGGGGTCAGTGCGGGCTTCGGCAATCGTCTTCTTCTGGAGCGGCTCGCCCAGGAGCCACATCACCGTCTCCAGGTTGAAGAGTTCGTTCTGACGCCCGTCGCCCGCGCCGTAGGCGAAGATGTTGAAGGGGTCGTTGGAGTCGCCGTAGAAGAAGAGGCGGCCCGCCGGGCCGGGGATGTCGTAGCCCGCCGCCGCCGGGACCAGTTCGGTCGCTCCGTAGATGTACGCATCGCCTTCCCCGTCGGCGTCGGTGTTGTGAGTCCGGTTGGGATAGCCGTAGGTGCCGCTGCCGGAGTCCAGGTCGCCGACGACGAAGAGATACCCGTTCCCGCCCAGGTCCTCCGCCGTCAGCGCCTGCCGATCCCGGTCCACCAGCGAGCAGACGGCCCAGGACTGAATCCGCAGGACGTTCATCCCGACGCCCGTCGTCGGGCTGACCGGGAAGACGTGCCACTGGACGCCCCAGGGGTAGCCGTTGTTGTCGTTGCCGTCCCGGACCTCGTCGTCGTTGAAGCGGACGGGGACCGTCACGCCGGTGCGGGTCTCTATGGCCGCCACCAGCCCGTTCATCCGGTCGGCGACATTGTAGGCCCACCAGACCTTGCCGGTGTAGTCGGCCAGGCCGTTCAGCCAGAGGTTGCCCCCGGCGGCGACGAAGTCGGCAATCGCGTTGGTCTCGGTGACGGTGAGCGGCTCCGGCCCGTAGGCGTTGAGGATGAGCAGTTTGACCGTCTCGGTGTTCAGGTCGGCGGCGGTCAGTTCGTCCAGGTTGAAGAGGACGTTGTAGCCGTGGGCGACCAGGTCGTTTACGAAGGCGCGGCTCCCGCGCGGGTCCACGCCGATGTTGTGGTGCCCGGCGTCTATCAGGATGAGGGGCACCTTCTCGTCCGTCACCGTCAGGGAGAGGGAGCGGACGTTGTCGTCCGGGTTGTCGGCCGCCGGGGCGCCGACGAGCGCGGCGGTGACGGTGAGCGGGCCCGCCGTCGGGGCCTGGTAGGAGACCTGCGCGTACGCGTCCGGGCAGGGGCCGGAGGCGCAGGCCGGGACGGTGACCGGCACCTGGCCGATGGGGGTGCCGTTGGCCGTGAAGGTGACGGTGAGGGTACGGGTCTCCGGCCCCCGGTTGGTCACCCGCGCGGTGAAGAGGCTGGGGTTGTAGACCGTCGGGATGGCCGGCTGGACGGTCAGGTCGGTGACCCGCACGTCCTCGTCGCCCAGGGTCCAGACCGGCGAGGCGACGAGGCGGTCGCCGTCGGCCTGGACCGCCTGGACGAAGTAGTAGTGGACGCCCGGGCCGACCGTCAGCGAGAAGGTCCAGGTGTAGGACGCGGTGTTGGGCTGGGTGGACGTCACTACCCGCCCCTGCGCGGTGACCAGTTCCACCCGCGCCGTCGGTTCGCCGTCGGGGTCGTCGCCGTAGACCTGGAAGAGGATCTCGCCGGTATTGGGGATTTCGCTGCCCATCCAGTAGCCGTTGGCCTTGAAGGAGAGGACTCCGTTTTTATCCTCGGTGGCGAAGGTCCGGCGGGCGCGCAGGGCGTCCAGCAGGTCCCGCTTGGTGAGCGCCGCCATCACCACCCCGGTCCGGTGGTCGGTGACGGTCCCCCACTCGGCGGTGTGGTTGTCGGAGTTATTCGTGGCGCCGACCTTCCAGCCGTAGTCCAGGGAACGGACCCACTCGTCCCAGGAGAAGACGTAGGAGGCGCCCCAGCCGTTGCCGACCTCCTCCAGTTCGGCCAGGTCCTCCACCTCGGGGTGGTAGGCCCAGTCGTTGAAGTTGATCCAGCCGGGGTGGTTGAACTGCATCACCACGCCGGCGTCGTCCACGGCCTGGGTGCCGGTGACGGCCAGCCAGCGGTAGAAGCCCTCCACAGTGACCCCCGCCTCCAGGTTGGGGGTGTAGTCGCAGGACGCACAGCCCGCCACCTGGCTGCGGGTGGCGTGGCGGACGGTGTTGTAGACGTTGATGTGGCCCTCGGCGCCCTGGGTGTACTCAAACCCGCGCAGGGCGACGAAGACACCGTCCTGGGTGAAACGGTTGGCCTGGGTCAGCGTGTCGGCCCATTCGGCGTCGTCTATGGCGTAGGAGTGGTCAGTGACGGCGAGGAAGTCCAGCCCGGCAGCCTTCGCACGGGTGAAGGCCTCGTAGGGGGTGAGGGAGCCGTCGGAGTAGGAGGTGTGGTTGTGCAGGTCGCCGTGGTAGACGAACATCGGCGGCTCCGCCTGGGTGGTGAAGGCCCAGGTCCGGTCCGTCTCGGCGACAGAATTCCCGGCCCAGTCAGTGACGGCCGCGCGGATGGTGACGGTGTAGCGGGCGGTGGGGAGAAGGAGACCGCGCGGGTTGAGGGTGACCCGGTAGGCGGCCGGGTCGTAGGTCAGGCCCTCCCAGGGGACGGCGCCGTAAGGGCCGGTGAGGGTGAAGTGGGCCGCCACGACGGTCTCGGGCTTCAGTTCCTCGCTGAAGGTGATGACGACGTCCGCGCTCAGGGGGACGCCCGTTGCCCCCGGCGCCGGGACACGGGCGACGACGGTCGGCGGCTCTGTATCCAGTAGGCCGGTGGTGAAGGTCCAGGTGTAGGGGGTCAGCGGGTTGCCGACCCGGTCGCGGATGTCGGCAGTGAGGGTGGCGGTGTGAAGCGCGCTGGGCGCCAGGGGCCCCTCCGGCGTGAAGGTGGCCTGGTAAGTGGCGGGGTCGTAGGCGACGGTGCCGGTGACCGGTCCGGACGGGCCCTGGAGCCGGAAGGAGGCGGTGGTGACGGTGGTGGGGCTGACCGGCTCGCTGAAGGTGGCGCGGAGGGGCCGGTGGGGGCTGACGCCGGTCGCGCCGGCCGCCGGGTCGGTCCCGGTGACGGCCGGCGGGTCCAGGTCCAGGGGCCGGATATCGTCGGCGGAGGCCAGCCAGACCCGGTACTCGGACGCCCAGTACGGCAACAGGGCCCCCCGGACGTACTCGTACCGCTGGCCCACGCTCAGATTGGGGACGTAGACATCGCTGGAGGAACGGGAGATGGCCCCGGTCCCACCCGATTCGTCCACAAAGAGGGCGGAATACTGACCGACCGAAGTGATGGTGATGTTGCGGTACTCCACGATGGTGCCCTCGTAGGGTTCGGCCAGCGCCGGGTTGTTGTAGGGCACAGCGGCGGCGGTGACCAGGGTGGGCGTACAGACATCCGGCCCCGGCCCCATTTGCCGGACGCGGGTGGGGTAGGAGAACTCGGTCATTCCCTGGTATTCGGTGATGGCCCCGGTGACCTGGACCCGGGTTCCCCGCATGGGCTTGCTTCCACCGCTGCCCACATAGACGTAGACGCTGTGCCAGGGCCCAGCGTCTTCGCTGACAATGTAGCCGCGCCCGTAGACCGCGCAGACGGTCCCCGACGTGGTGACCACCTGCCCGGCGTAGGGGGAGGGGTAGGTGTTGTTGCCGCCGGGGTTGGTGGTGTACTGGATGTCGTAGATGGTGTGGGTGTCGCCGGGGGCGGCACGAGTGGGGAGGAGGAACAGGAAGAGAAACAGGAGGGGGAGGGAGGCGAGGAGGAGGGCGGTGAGGATGTCCTCACTCCACCTTGCCTCACCCCACCCCCGGCGGCTGCGCCGCCACCCCCTCCCTTCTCCTGACTGGGCCTCACCCCACCTTGCCTCACCCCGCCCCCGGCGGCTGCGGCGGCACCCCCTCCCCTCTCCTGACTGGGCCTCACCCCACCCCCGGCGGCTGCGCCGCCACCCCCTCCCCTCTCCTGACCTTCGGTCAGGAGAGGGGAAGGGGTCGGGGGGAAGGGTGAGGCCACAGGCCTCCCGAATGCGGTTCAGAACGCCGGGTAAATCCCGCTCCACTTCTTCGGCCCCAAACCGCAGGACGCGCAGGCCGTTCTCTTCCAGATACTCATCCCGCCCTCTATCGCGGGCGATTTGCTCTGCCTGTTGATGGACGCTGCCGTCTATCTCTATCATGAGTTGATGCTCCACACAGAAGAAGTCCAGGACGAAAGGGCCGTAGGGATGCTACCTCCGGAACTTTAAACCATCCAGACGGCCGTTCCGGAGGGCCTGCCAGAGGAGGGCCTCCGTCGGTGTTGACTGACGACGGAGTTCCCGGGCGGCAAAGACCGTCTGGGCTGTGGTTTTGCCACGCGTTGGTCGGGACATGGATGGGTCTCCTTTCTTCCTCACCCCACCCCCGGCGGCTGCGCCGCCACCCCCTCCCCTCTCCCGAACGAAGTTCGGGAGAGGGGAGGGGGTCGGGGGGAGGGGTGAGGCCTTCACCCCACCTTGCCTCACCCCACCCCCGGCGGCTTCGCCGCCACCCCCTTCCGGATCGGGGCTTATGCGTTAACTGAAGGCGCTGCGCCGGTGGGGTCGCCGCCTCGGGCGCTGACTGAAGTCAGCCTCTTTGGGCCTTCGGCCGGGTCCCTTCACTTCGTTCGCAACCAGGGCGGCCTGCGCCGCCCTTCTCAGGGGCGTCAACGCAGGTTGACGCCCGGCGCGAAGCGCAGGGGCAACCCTCGCGGTTGCCCCCGGGGGAGGCCGATTTCCCATCGGCGCCCGAGGCGGCGGGAAGTAAAGACCCCAATCCAGCCTTAAGTTACGCTTATGGGGGGTCGGGGGAAGGGGTGAGGCCTACCCGTTCTTCATCACCAGCGGCAGGTATATCCAGTACCGCCGCTCGGTGGTGAAGGACGCGCTGGCGGACCCGCTCCCAGCGTTGCCGGAGATGAACGACGCAGTGTTGACAACGGTGCGGTTGTAGAGGCCGGAGTCACTGCCCACCGTCGCCGTGAAGACCAGCCGCACCTCCACCCCGCCGGCCACCGTGCCCGTCCAGGTGATGACGCCACCACTGTAGACCGCACCGGACGGCTGCTGCACCCACCCGCCAAAGGTCACCTCCACGGGCAGGACGTCCGTCAGCACCACGCCCAGGGCATCGCCGGCCCCGCTGTTGGAGAGGACGACGGTGTAGGTCACCACCCCGCCCAGCGAGACATCCGCCGTCGGCGCCACCGACTTGGCGACGGTCAG
>CALDFY010000011.1 GCA_937942115.1 uncultured Anaerolineae bacterium
GGGGAGGGGTCGGGGGAGGGGTGAGGGCAGAACATCCGCCAGCAAAAGTGTCACCAATGTAGAATGACAATATCCATCTCTTCCCGGAGGTGAACACGATGAACAAATGGGTCTATCTTTCCAGCACGGCCGGCCGAGAACTGGCCGACATTTTGGGCCATCCGCCCTCTCTGGACGAGAAGAAGGCGATCCTGGGCGGCAAGGGGGCCGGTCTGGCCGACATGATGGAAGCAGGGCTTCCCGTTCCCCCAGGCTTTACCATCACCACCCAGGCCTGCGTCGCTTACATCAACGCGGGCAATCGCTTCCCGGACGGCCTCTGGGAGCAGGTCTTAGAGGCCCTGAAGCAGATAGAGCAGGAGACGGGGAAAACGTTCGGCGACCCCGCCAATCCCCTCCTCGTCTCCGTCCGCTCCGGCGCCAAGTTCTCTATGCCCGGCATGATGGATACCATCCTCAACGTCGGCCTGAACGACGAGACCGTCCAGGGGATGATGCAGTTGACGGGCAACGAGCGCTTCGCCTGGGATGCCTACCGGCGGCTCCTGGACATGTTCGGGCGCATCGCACTGGGCATCCCCGAGCACCGTTTCAGTGAGACGATGGACGAACTGAAGGCCGAACGGGGCGCCCAGGCCGATACCGACCTCACCGCCGAGGACCTGAAGGAACTGGTCCGGCGGTACAAAGAAATCTACCGCCAGGAACTGGGGCGGGATTTCCCTCAGGACCCGCTGGAGCAACTGCGCATCGCGATTGAGGCCGTCTTCCGCTCCTGGATGGGCAAGCGGGCCGTGGACTACCGCCGCGCCGAGGGTATCCCGGACGACCTGGGCACCGCCGTCAATGTGGTGACGATGGTCTTCGGCAACATGGGATGGGATAGCGGCACCGGCGTGGCCTTCACCCGCGACCCCGCCACCGGCGAGAAGCGGTTCTTCGGCGAGTACCTGCTGAACGCCCAGGGCGAGGACGTGGTGGCGGGCATCCGTACCCCCCGGCCCGTAGACCAGATGAAGGATGAACTGCCGGAGGTCTACGCCCAACTGACGGAGATCGCCCAGAAACTGGAGCGGTATTACCGCGACATGCAGGACATTGAGTTCACCATTGAGCGCGGCCGCCTCTGGATGCTCCAGACCCGCTCCGGCAAGCGCACGGCCCGCGCGGCGGTCAAAATCGCCGTGGATATGGCGAACGAGGGGCTCATCACCCGCGAGGAGGCCGTCATGCGCGTCCAGCCCAAAGACGTGGATGCGCTGCTGCACCCCCAGTTTGACCCCAAAGAGATGGAGAGGGCGCGGGCCGAGGGACGGCTCCTGGCGACCGGCGTCAACGCCTCCCCCGGCGCAGCCGTCGGCATGCTGGCCTTTGACGCCGACACCGCCGAGGCCTGGGGCAAAGAGGGCAAGCCCGTCATTATGATTCGTCCGGAGACCAAGCCCGATGACGTCCACGGGATGATCGCCTCCAAGGGCATTCTGACCAGTCGGGGCGGCGCCACGGCCCACGCGGCCGTTGTCGCCCGCCAGTTCGGGATCCCCGCCGTCGTCGGTGCCGGCGCCCTCCAGATAGACGTGGAGGCGCGCGAGGTGCGCGTCGGGGCCAAAGTCCTCCGCGAGGGCGATTGGGCCTCTCTGGACGGCGGCACCGGCGAAGTCTTTGAAGGCCAAATCCCCACCGTCTATCCGGACTTTGACCGGGAGGTGGAACTGCGCACCCTGCTGGAGTGGGCCGATGAGATTGCCGCCACCGAGGGCATCCGTCAGTGGCCTGCTGACTACGATGGCTTCCCCGCCCGGGGCCTGCAGGTCTGGGCCAACGCCGACTACCCCAAAGATGCCCGCCGGGCTCGGATGTATGGCGCGAAAGGCATTGGCCTCTGCCGCACTGAGCACATGTTCTTTGAACAGGAGCGTCTCCCCTACGTCCAGGAGATGATCCTGAACGCCGAGGAGGCGCAGTTGCTCTTGGACCGGCGGGACCGCATTCGGGAGTGGCTCCGCAAGGGGAGCGAGGACGGGCGGCCCCTGACCCCTGACCGTCGGGCCGAACTGGAGGCCGACCTGAAGGCGGTGGAGGCGGAAATCGCCGCGTCGCCCGCTGTCCAGAAGTACCTGGGCGCGCTGGAGAAACTCCTCCCCTACCAGCGCTCCGACTTCTACGGCCTCTTTGAGGCGATGGACGGCCTGCCGGTCATCATCCGGTTGATTGACCCGCCGCTTCACGAGTTCCTGCCCTCCCTGGAGGAACTGCTGGTGAAGGTGACCGAGATGCGGCTGAACAACCACGAGGGGCCGGAGCGGGAGGAGGCGGAGCGGATGCTGGCGGCGGTCCGGCGGATGCACGAGGCCAACCCGATGATGGGCCTGCGGGGTATTCGTCTGGGCATCACCTACCCGGACATCACCAAGATGCAGGTACGGGCTATCTTTGAGGCGGCCTGCCAGGCGGCCAAGAACGGCATCGTCGCCAAACCCGAGGTGATGATCCCGCTGACCGGCCACGTCAACGAGTTGAAGGTCACCCAGCGGGAACTGGAAGAGGTCGCCCGGCAGGTGATGGAGGAGCAGGGCGTGGAGGTGGAGTACAAGTTCGGGACGATGATTGAGGTCCCGCGCGCGGCCATCACCGCCGATGAGATCGCCTCTATGGCCCAGTTCTTCTCCTTCGGCACCAACGACCTGACCCAGATGACCTTCGGCTACAGCCGGGACGACGCCGAGCGGAACTTCCTGGTGCGGTACGTGGAGCGGGGCATCCTGCCGGATAACCCCTTCCAGGTGCTGGACCGACGGGGGGTGGGCGAATTGGTCCGGCTGGGGGTCCGCCTGGGCCGCAAGACCCGCCCGGACCTGGAGGTGGGCATCTGCGGCGAGCACGGCGGCGAGCCCTCCTCCATTGAGGTCTGCCACCTGGTGGGGCTGAACTACGTCTCCTGCAGCCCGTTCCGGGTGCCGATTGCCCGGCTGGCGGCGGCGCAGGCCGCTATTCGGCATCGGGGTCGGGT
>CALDFY010000012.1 GCA_937942115.1 uncultured Anaerolineae bacterium
GACGCGGCGGATCCTGCGCGGCAAGGGGTACGAGGTCATCACGGCGGCCAGCGGGCAGCAGGCGCTGGCGGTGATGCGGAAGGAGAAGCCCGACCTGGTGTTGCTGGACATTATGATGTCCTACATCCTGGACGGGCTGGACGTGAGCCGGGAGATGGCGCAGGACCCGGCGCTGAAGGACGTGCCGGTGATTATGGTGACGTCGCTGACCGGGGCGCGGGCGCAGGGGGTGGTGCCCTCCGGCGAGTACGTCCCGGTGGACGAGTGGATCCACAAACCGATAGACCCGGACGGCCTGCTGGCGCGGATAGAGGGAGCGCTGGGGGGGAAAGCCGGGTAGGTCGGTTGGCAGTTCGGATGAAGAAAGCCGGGCACCTTTCTGGTGCCCGGCTTTTGCTTGTAGCGCAGGTTTCATTTTGCGCTATGCATCAGCAACCGCATCCCGTTCAGAATCACCAGCAGCGAAACCCCCACATCGGCGAAGACGGCCATCCAGAGCGTCGCCAGGCCGGCCACCGCCAGGGCCAGGAAGGCCGCCTTGGTCGCCAGGGAGAAAGCCACGTTCTGGCGGATGATGGCAACCGTCCGGCGGCCCAGCCGCACGGCGCGCGGCACCCCCCAGAGGTCGTCCCCCATCAGCGCCACGTCGGCCGTCTCCAGCGCGACGTCGGAGCCGGCGGCGCCCATGGCGACCCCCACGCTGGCCCGGGCCAGCGCCGGAGCGTCGTTCACCCCGTCGCCCACCATAGCGACCGTCCCATAGCGGCCTAACAGTTCCTCCACCGCCTCCACCTTCTGCTCCGGAAGCAACTCTGACCGGAATTCGTCCACCCCCGCCGCCCGGGCCACCCGCTCCGCCACCGCCCGGTTGTCGCCCGTCAGCATCACCGTCCGGCGGATGCCCATCCCCTTCAGCGCGCCGATGACGGCGGCGGTCTCCGGGCGCAGGGTATCCGCCACCACCCCGTAGGCCCGGTTCCCGCAACAGACGTCCTCCACCACCACCGCCGTCCGCCCCCGCGCAGCAACGGCGTCCACCCGCCGACAGAAGGGGTCGTCCTCTTCCCGCTCCCCGTGGACATAGGCGTGGCTGCCGACTTTGACCGCGTGGCCGGCCACCCGCCCCTGTACCCCGCGCCCCGGCGCGCTCTCCACGGCCTCCGCGAGGCCGTACCGGTCGGCGACGCCCAGTTCTTCCGCCGCGCGCATCACCGCGCGGGCCAGCGGATGCCCGGAGCGGGCCTCCACCGCCGCCGCCTTCGCCAGCAGGTCCAGACACTCCGGGCACTCCTGGGGACGCCGGTCGGCGGTGTGGTTGGCGCATTCTCCCCCCACCAGCCGGGGTTCCCCCACCGTCAGTGTGCCGGTCTTATCAAAGGCGACGGCGCGCAGGCGGGCCAGTGCCTCCAGGTGGACGCCGCCTTTGATCAGGACGCCTGCGCGGGCCGCCGCCGTCAGCCCGCTGACGACGGCGACGGGCGTGGAGATGACCAGCGCGCACGGGCAGGCGATGACCAGCAGGACCAGCGCGCGGTAGAGCCAGTCCAGGAACGGGCCCAGGCCCAGGAGCGGCGGGACCGTCGCCACCAGCAGCGCGCCCGCCACCACGGCGGGCGTGTAGACGACGGCGAAGCGGTCCACCAGCCGCTGGCTGGGGGCCCGTTGCTCCTGCGCTTCTTCCACCAGATGGATAATCCGGGCCAGCGTGCTATCGGACGCCGCGCAGGTCACCTCCACCGTCAGTGCGCCGGGGCCGTTGACCGTTCCGGCGAAGACCTCATCCCCCGGCCCCTTCTCCACCGGCATACTCTCGCCGGTGATGGGGGATTGGTCCACCGAGGAGCGGCCCTCCCGAATCCGCCCGTCGGCGGGGATGCGCTCGCCGGGGCGGATGAGGACAAGGTCCCCCACGGCCAGCGCCTCCACCGGCACCCGTTCCTCCCCCTGGGGCGTCCGGCGCGTGGCTTCCGGGGGGCGCAGCGCCATCAGCGCGCGGACGGCACTCCGGGCCCGGTCCATAGTCAGCGATTCCAGGAGTTCCCCCAGCGAGAACAGGAAGACGACCACGCCCGCTTCGGCGTACTCGCCGATGGTCAGCGCGCCGGCCACGGCGACCGTCATCAGGGTGTTCATATCGGGGCGGCGGGTGGCGCGCAGCGCGGCCCAGCCGGCCCGGGCGACAGGGAACCCGCCGGTGATGGCGGCGGCGATCAGCAGTCCGTCCTGCAGCGGAGCGGGCCCGGCCAGCAGATGGACTCCCAGCGCCAGCGCCAGCAGGAGGCCGGATAGCGCGGTGGGCAGGGCGCGGGGATAGCGGCGAAGCCAGCCCCGCCATCCGGCCCCGTCGGTTGTCGGCGTCGCCGGCAGGACCCGGTAGCCCATCTTCCGGGCAACCGCCTGCACTTCTGGAATCACCCCGTCCCCTTCGGCCACCAGGCGCATCCGCCCGGTGGCGAAGGAGACTTCTGCCCGATGCACCCCGGGCACACCCTGCGCGGCCTTTTCCAGGTGGAGGGCGCAATCCGCGCAGTCCATCCCCTCCACCCGCAACAGAAACGTCTTCAGGTTATTCTCCAGACTCATCCCTGTTCTCCAAAACGTGTTCCAGGACATCGCGAAAGAGGTCGCGGATGTGGTCGTCGTCCAGCGCGTAGAGGACCCGCTTGCCCTGCCGTCTTCGGCGGACCAGCCGCATCTGGAGGAGGTAGCGCAACTGGTGGGAGACGGCCGAGACATTCATGCCCAGTTGGGACGCCAGCGCGCCCACGCACTGTTCCTCCTGGGCCAGGACGGCCAGGATGCGCACGCGCGTGGGGTGGGCCAGTGCCCGGAAGGTTCGGGCCATCGCCCGGGCGGTAGGGGGATCCATCGGGGCCTCCGTTCCTTTTGGGGATGGTTTTCTGTCATCATTTGCATAATTGTTCAATTGAACGACTGGTCAAATTATATCAGGGGTTGGGAGAATGTCAAGAGAAGGATGATTTTTCACTGCGGCGGCGAAGCCGCCACAGTGAAAAATATTTGCTGATGACGGCGGTCTTGCGCTGGGCAAATCTGTAGAAACCGCGCCAGAGGGCAGTTCTTTCACCCATTTTTTACTTTTTCTTCACCCATCTCATACGACCATTTGGTAGGATAAACAATGTTCGGTAGCATCCCGGTAAATTGCGGGGGTCTTGCGGCGCGAGGATTTTTGCCGCGATGGCGCGAATTTCCCCCTTGGGTTTCGTGCCAATTCGTGAAATTCGTGGCTGAAACAGAGCGACCCCGTTTTCGTGCCGTGCCGCCCAATGTTCGGAATCGGCCGGAAATGCCCTTCCCAAACTGCAGGAGCGGATCAATGAACGAGAGAGTCCTGATTATAGATGACGACCCGGGTTTGCTCACCCTGCTGCGCCTGGGGCTGGAACGGGATGGGTTTGAGGTCATCACTGCCCAGAGCGGTAAGGAAGGTCTGCGCAAGGCCTACGAGTCCCATCCCGACCTGATCGTGCTGGACATCCTGATGCCCGAGATGGACGGTTGGGAGGTATGCCAGCGGCTGCGCTACATCTGCGACACCCCGATCCTCATCCTGACCGCTATGGATGAGCGGGATGGGGTCATTCGGGGACTCTCTATTGGGGCTGACGACTATGTGCTGAAGCCCTGCACGTTTGAGGAGTTGAAGGCCCGCATTCGTGCCCTGCTCCGCCGGTCTGTCCGGTCATCCGACAATGCCCGTCCGACCGTTTACGACGACGGGAATTTGCGGATAGATTTCTCCGAGGGAACAGTCACGAAGAAAGGGGAGCCGGTGACCCTCACGCCGACGGAGTCCCGTCTCTTGCTCTACCTGGCCAGCCGACAAGGGAGGGTCGTTCCGCATCAGGAGTTGCTGACCCAGGTCTGGGGGCCGGCCTACGGCGACGCGGTGGGCTATTTGAGCGTCTACATTCGCTATTTGCGGCAGAAAATTGAGGACAACCCCGCCCAACCTCGCTACATCCGCACCCGCTGGCGGGTCGGATATTACTTCGCTGCCAATGGTATTGAGGGGAGTGAGTAAATGGGAGAGCCAATGTTCCAGCATTACACCCGCATTCTCGGTCGGTGGTGGTGGCTCCTCTTGATCAGCACCATCGTCCCTATGATGGTCAGTTACGGATTGCTCTCCCGGAAACCCCCGGTGTACCAGGCCCGGGCGACGCTGATGGTGGGGACCAGTCTCCAGACCCTGAATCCCGACCCCTGGCAGATGAACCTGAGCACCACGCTGGCAGGGGCGTACGCGGAACTGGCCCGGCAGGAGCCGGTTCTGGAGGCGGTGATTGACCGGTTGGGATTGCCCAGGGCGCCGGAGCAACTGGCCCAGCAGATAGAGACCCGCATCTACTCCGGGGCGCAATTGCTGGAGATTCGGGTAATGGATACGGACCCGGAGGTGGCCGCGCTGATCGCCAATGCCCTGGCCGATGAACTCATCCGCCGTAGCCCGGCCTACGGGGCCAGCGACCCGGAGCAACAGGCGTTCCTGCGTCGCCAGATGGCCGACCTGCGTGCCCGGATTGAGAACGTGGACGATGAAATCGCCCGTTTGACCGACCAGATGGCTACCCTGGTCTCCGCCGCCGAGATTCGCGAGGTCCAGGACCGCATCGCGGCGCTGGAGACGGTGAAGACCACCTACCAGGCCCGTTACGCGGACTTCCTCCAACTCTATAACCCGGAGTCGCCCAACCTGCTCTCGCTCTTTAACGCGGCCACGCCGCCCCAGCAGCCGATTCCCAACAGGGCGCTGCTCGTTGTGGCCGTCGCCGGGGTGGCGGGGCTGGCGCTGGCGGTCGCGGCGCTGATCCTGATGGATTATCTGGATACCTCCCTCCGCTGGGAAAACGACACCGTCCAGGCCGGCCTGGGCCTGCCTATTCTGGGTGCTATTCCCAGTGTCGCTCATCGGGAGCGGGCTTCCATTAAGGCCGGGCAGATGGGGTCTCCGCTTCTATCCGAGAGCATTCACGGTATCCAGACGACCATATTTTTCTCCCGCCCGGACCGGGCACCGCGCACCCTGTTGATTACCAGCCCCGGGGCTCAGGAGGGGAAGAGTTTCGTCCTGGCCCACCTGGCCGCTGCGCTGACGGCCGCAGGGTACCGGGTGATCGCCATGGATGTGGACCTGCGGCGGCCGTCGCTCCACGAGTTCTTTGAAAAACCCAATGTCGTCGGTCTGGCGAATCTGCTGGATGGGCGACTGACGGGGCCGTGGCCGATGGAAGCCCTGCAGGCGACGGAGATAGAGAACCTGTGGCTTCTTCCGGCGGGACGGACTTCCGTAGAGCCGGCCCTGCTGGTCGGTTCCCGGCGCTTTCGGACCCTGCTGGAGGAACTCCGGCGGCATGCCGATGTGGTCCTGATAGATAGCCCCCCAGTGCTGGGCCCCCCCGAGGCGGCCCTCCTGGCCAGTATGGCCGATGCCACCCTCCTGGTCGTGGATGACGGCATCACTCGCCACGCGGCGGCCCGTAAGGCCCGCGACCGGCTGATGGGGCAGGAGGGAGTCCACCTGATGGGGGTCGTGTTCAATCGGGTCCGCTCCTCTTCCTATGGCTATCTCTACGGCTACGGCTACTACAGCAGGGACGGCAAACCCCGGCGCCGTCGGAAAAAGCGACCGTATCTGACGGTCGCCGAGGCTGCAGACCGGTTGGGGGTGAGCAAGGAGACCGCCCTTCACTGGTGCCGTACCGGCAAACTTCCTGCGACGCGGGTCGGACTCTGGTGGCGCATCCGGCCCGATGATGTGGAGCGGCTCATCGCCGAGGCGCTGAGTACGGGGACTCCAGTTGACCGAACAGAAAGCAGAGTAACCGCATGAAGCGTCTACCCCTCACGGTCGCCCGAAATTCTTTGTTCAGCCTGCTGGGTCAGATCACCGTCAAGGTCCTCTCGGTGGTCTTCGCCATCGTTGTCGTCCGGCGGCTGGGGGATGCCGGATACGGCCTCTACGCCACCGCTCTGGCCTATGTGGGGATGTTCGCCATCCTCTCCGACCTGGGGCTGGCTCCCTACATGGTGCGGGAGGTCGCCAAGAATCCCGACCGGACCCTGGCGCTCTTCGCCAACGCTGTACTCCTGCGTCTGGTCCTCTCCGCCGGGACGCTGGCGGTCATCGTCGGTTCGGCCATCGCGCTGAAGCGCTCCCCCGAATTGATTCTGGGGACGGCCATCGCGGCCTGCACACTGTTCATCTACGCTGTGGAGGGGCCGATGGAGAGCCTCTTCATCGCCCGCGAGCGGCTGGACTTTCTCTCGCTGATGAACGTGCTCCAGCAGATGGGCTTCGTCGTCCTGGGGACGGCGGCGCTGGCGGGCCGATTGGGGTTTATGGGACTGTTAGCGGCCTCTCTGGGCAGTCTGATGCTGGCGACGGCGGCGGGGTGGCGCCTGCTCCGGCGGACCGGCGGGGCTCCGTGGCGTCCCGACCCCCGGCTGTGGCCGACCCTGCTGAAAGCCGCGCTCCCCTTCGGCGTCATCGGTTTCTCCCTGGGCCTGTCGTACAAAGTAGACACCGTCCTGCTGCAATATTTCTACGGCGACGCGGTGACCGGCTGGTACAATGCCGCCTACAATCTCATTTTTCTGCTGATGATGGTCTCCCACGCGGTCAACCTGGCCCTCTACCCGGCCCTCTGCCGTCAGCACGCGACCGACCCGAAGCAGATGCCGGCCATCTACACCCAGGCGCTGAAGTACCTCTTCGTCATCGCGATTCCCATCGCGGTGGGGACAACAGTGCTGGCCGGACCGCTGGTCCGCCTGCTCTACACCGACCGGTTTGCGCCCTCCGTCCTGCCGCTCCGGATTCTGATCTGGGTCCTCCCGCTGATGTTCCTGACCGAACTCCTGGGGAATGTGACCATCATCCACGACCAGGAGAAGAAAGTGGCGCGGGCGCTGTTGGTGAGCACGGCGGTCAACGTGGCCCTGAACCTGGTGCTCATCCCCCGCTGGGGACTGCTGGCGGCATCGGCCGTCACCGTACTGACGGAGATGATTCTGGCGGGGCAGTACCTCTGGCTTCTGCGACGGGAACTGGCGACGGTGGACTTTCAGGTCGTCCTCCTGAAGCCGGGGCTGGCGGCGGCGCTGATGGGCCTGGTGGTCTTCCTGGCGCGGGGGCTGAATTTCTTTCTGGTCGTCCCGCTGGGGGCCGCCATCTACCTGAGCCTGCTGGCCCTGACGGGCTCTGTGGGCCGGCAGGAGGCGGTTCTGCTGGGAGACCTGGTGCGCCGCCGGGCGGGTTCGCAGGAGGTGCCGTGATGGACGTCGTCCTCGCTGTCCACCACTTCCCGCCCCGGTACGTGGCCGGGGCGGAACTCTATACCTACCGCCTGGCCCGGGGATTGCTCCGCAGCGGTCATCGGGTGGAGGTCGTCTGTGTGGAGTCCATCACGGAGGGCACGCTGGAGCCCCGCTGCGTCTCGGAAGAGTACGAGGGGATTCCCGTCCATCGCCTCTTCTTCAACCTGGCGCTGGCTCCCGACCCGGCCCGCTGGGAGTTCTGGAATCCCCGGTTAGGGGAATGGTTCGGCCGGTTTCTGGAAGAGTGTCGGCCCGACCTGGTCCATTTTCAGGCCGGCTACCTGCTCACGGGAAGCGTCCTGGAGGCGGCGCAGGCGCGGGGCATCCCGACGGTCCTGACCCTGCATGACTACTGGTTCCTCTGCCCCCGCATCCACCTGCAGCGGCCGGACGGCGCGCTCTGCGGGGTGCCGGATGACCCGGCGGAGTGTGTGTGGTGTCGGCTCACCGAGAAGCGGCGCTTCCGACTGCCGGACCGGGCCACTCGTGGCGGGGCCGGACGGCTGGCGCGGAGGATTCTTTCCGGGTCTCTGCTGGCCCGACGGACGGGGTGGTCTGCGCGGGTGGACGCCATCCGGGAGCGCCGGGAACGGCTGGGCCGCGCGCTCCGGGGCGTGGATGTCCTGCTCGCCCCTTCCCGTTTCCTGGCCCGGATGTTCGTCGCCCGGGGAGGCTTGCCCCCCGACCGCATCCGCTATCTGCGGTACGGGCTGGATTCCGGCACCGGAGAGCGTCCGTCACCCCCCGAGAGCGGCCGGCGGCGTGGCTTTCGGGTCGGTTACCTGGGCCAGATTGCGCCCCACAAAGGGGTCCACGTCCTGGTGGAAGCGTTCCGTTCCCTGGATGTTTTGGACGGGGCCTGCGAACTGCGAATTTATGGGGATATGGGCCGTTTTCCCCGCTATGCGGAGCGGCTGCGGCGTCTGGCACGGGGGGACGCCCGCATCCGGTTTGAGGGCGCAGTAGACAACTGGCGGGTCCCGGAGGTCATGGCTGAGTTGGACGTGCTGGTTGTGCCGTCCATCTGGTACGAGAACTCGCCGCTGACGATTCTGGAGGCCCATGCGGCTGGGGTGCCCGTTCTGGCTTCCGACCTGGGCGGGATGGCCGAGATGGTGCGGCATGGGGTGGACGGCCTGCTCTTCCGGGTGGGGGATGCTCAGGACCTGGCAGCCCGGCTGAGGGAACTGGCGGAGAACCCCGACCTGCTTTCCCGTCTGAGGGCCGGTATCGGGCCGGTCTGGACGCTGGAGGAGGAGAGGAAACAACTGATGGGGATATATCGGGAAGCGGTCCGGCTTCGGGAGGTGCACCCATGAGAGAAACGGCACACCCCTGGAGCGTTCCGGAGGAGGCGATCCCCGGCCTGGGGTATTACTGGCGTCGCTTTTGGGAGTTCGGGGGCGACTTTCGCCGCTGGATTCTGCCGATGTGCCTGCGCGGCATTCTGCGCAGGCGTCAATTTGATTCGCCGCACATCGTGGCCCTGGGCAAGGGGGTGACCATCATCCGGCGGGGCGGACAACTGGTCACCGGCAGCGGCGTGCGCATCGCCGACCACTGCTTCATAGACGTGGGGGCCCGGGGCCTGCTCTCCATCGGCACCCGGACGGTCATCGGTCCATACACGCGCATCATGGCCGCCACCGAGGTCCGCATCGGCGCCCGCTGCATGATCAGTTGGCACTGCAGCATCTTTGATTCCATCGGCCACCGACTCTGGCTGGAGGAGACCGGAGAGGCAGAGATTGAGGCCCCCATCACCATCGGCGACGACGTCTGGATCGGCCCGTACTCCATCATTATGAAAGGGGTGACCATCGGCAGTAACTCGGTTATCGGCGCCGGGTCGGTGGTGCGCCGCAACGTCCCGCCCAACACCCTGGTCTACGGAAACCCCGCCCGCCCGGCGGGCAAAGTGGTCCGATGGGAACGGTGACTGAATGAAAGACTCTGCTCCTGCCTTATTGCTGGTCGTTCTGGTCATTCTGCTCCTGAGCCTGCTGATCGGCGCCGCGACCGCGCTGCGCGGTCAGGGACTCCGCATGGCCGTCCTTCACCGAATGCAGGCCATCCTGCACCGAAACGATGGGGTGCGAAGGGGCGACTTTACCAATGTCATCTTCCTCCACCACTCCGTGGGCCGCAACCTGATCCAGCAGGGCGGTGTGCGGGAGCGGCTGACCGCCGCAGGATTCCAGTTCTGGGACCACGACTACAACTGGGAGGGGTTGACCCGCCCGGACGGGACACTGGCCGGCTACAGTTACGGCATTCCTGGCGACAACACCGACCCGGACGGGCTGGCTCGCCTCTTCGCCCAACCAGCCTTCCCGTGGCCCCTCAACGCGTTCAGCGGTCTGCTGCAGCACGAGGTCATCATCATCAAGTCCTGCTTCCCCAACAGCAACATCCGGAGTGACGAACAGTTGCGGGAAATGCAGGGGTACTACCTGAAGGTTCGGGAACGGATAGACCGACTCCCGGACCACCTGTTCATCATCGTCACCTCGCCGCCGCTGAATCCGGCGGAGACGACCCCGGAAGCCGCCGCGCGGGCCCGGACGCTCTCTCGTTGGCTACAATCAGACGAATTTCTGGCTGGTCATCCCAATCTGGCCGTTTTTGACCTCTTCGGCTTGCTGGCGGAGGACGACCCGACGGCCCCCGACTTCAACATGCTGCGGGCGGAGTACCGGGAAGGGACGGATTCTCACCCCAACCGGGTGGCCAATGAGACGATAGGGCCACTGTTTGCCGATTTTATCATTGAGGTAGCGCGGGCCTATCGTGCCCGGCTGGAAGGAGGCACAGGGCCGTGATGCCTCAGGTGGCGGTTATCGTGCTCAACTGGAACGGGCTGGACGACACGTTGGCATGCCTGGAATCATTATCCCACCTTGATTACCCCTGCTATCGGGTCCTGGTGGTGGATAACGGCTCCACCGACGGCTCTCCTTCAGTGATTCGGGAACACTTTCCCGGTGTAGAGGTCATTGAGACCGAAGAGAACCTCGGTTATGCCGAGGGCAACAACATCGGTGTCCGACATGCCCTGCGGGATGGTGCCGATTATGTTTTCATCGTCAACAACGATACGGAATTTCATCCGGACATCCTGAACCATTTGGTGGAAACGGCAGAGGCAAGTCCCCGAGCAGGGGCTGTGGGCCCGAAAATATACTACTACTTGTGGCCGCAGCGGCTCTGGGCTGCCGGTGGGGCCATCAACTGGCGGCATGGATTCACTTATAATCTCGGCATCAATCAGGATGACCGGGGTCAATTTGACGAGATCCAGCCGGTAGACTTTCTGCCTGGCTGTGCACTCCTTATCAAACGCAAAACCTGGGAGACCGTAGGTCCATTTGATGCGCGTTTCTTTCTGTACTGGGAGGAAGTGGATTGGTGTGTGCGGGCGCGGCGTGCTCATTATGAACTCCTGCTGGTTCCCAAAGCCAAAATGTGGCATAAGACGCTACCCCATCAATCGCATTCTCCCTACGTTCTTTACTATATGACCCGGAACCGTTTTCTTTTTTTGCACAAACACCTGCCATTTTCACAAAAGTTGGGGATATTACCCAGGTGTGCCTGGGATGCTTTCGTGGCGATGGCTGATGATTTGAGCAAAGGCAAGCGTGGCCATGCGAGGGCGATAGGATGGGGACTCCTGGATTTCTTCAGGGGAAAGTTCGGGCCAGTTTCAGTGCCTCTATAGGTGGGAAACCCATCGCGGCCTGGGATGCTTACTGGCAAAGGATGGCCGGGACCGGCTACATTAACTACGTGCCTGAACTCCTTTCGGCCATTTGCTCCAGGATAGATGTGAGGGGACGGCGTATTTTAGAGATAGGAAGTGGCACAGGTGGCAACGCCAGTTGGTTAGCCCAGAAGGGCGCCGAGATGTACCTGATAGACCTATCCTGGTCCGCTTTGCAGATTTCTGCAAGCACGTTGAAGCAGAAAGGGTTGAAACCCGAGCTGGTCTGTGCCGACGCCTATCACCTCCCCTATCCTGATGGGTATTTTGACGTGGTTTTCCACCAGGGGTTTCTGGAACACTTTGTGGATCCCGTCCCCTTGCTTTTAGAACAGTGGAGAGTGTTGCGCGAAGGAGGATTTATTGTTGTTGACGTCCCTCAGCGCTATAGTCTGTACACCGTATACAAGCATCTATGCATGGCTTTGGGACGGTGGGAGTACGGTGTTTGGGAGACGGAGTTCAGCATAGAGGAGTTAAAGCGCCTCTTGACGCATACAGGTTTTATTGTGGTACACGCTTATGCCCGTGGGTACTATCCCCGTGCTTTTTATATACTACGGCATTTCTACAAAATAGAAGAAAAACTTTTCCACCATCCCGCCCCCCTTTCAAGGCGGGGCTGGAAAGCATACAACGCGCTGTGGGAGAAGTTGGAAAGGAGCTGGCTGGGATTGCACAGTCTTCAGTGCATTGGTGTATTAGGGCAAAAACGGGGCATGGCCGCTGGGGATGGAGTAAGGGCAATCACCCAATGCAAATCCTTTGCCTGAGTTCCTGGTCCCCCTACCCGCCGGATGTCGGCGCGCGCATCCGGCTCCGCCACCTGCTGGCCGCAATAGGAGCGGCCCACGCGGTGGAACTGATCTGCTTCTTCCGCGAGCGGGAGGAACGGGTTGCGCCGGAGGCCCTGCCACCGGGCGTCTCCCTGCTGGGCGCGCTGCCGGCCCCCACCGGGAGAGGGAAGCGGCTGTCGCTGGACGGCCTGTTCTCTTCATACCCCCGCGCGGTGGCCGAACAATTCGTGCCGGAAATGGCGGACCGGTTGGCGGACGCCCTGTCCCGAAAGCGGTACGACCTGGTGTTGGCGTTTGAAATGGGGCCGGGGGTCACCACCGCGCCCTACCTGCTGGATGTCCGGGGGGTGCGGCGGGTAGTAGAGGGCCTGGAAATCTCCATGATCCGGGCGAAGGCAGCGGCGGCCCGTTCCCCGTTGCTCCGGCTCCGGTATCGCCTGACCTGGCGGAAACAGCGCCGGTACACGCGGGAACTCCTGCGGCAGATAGACGGGTGCACCGTCCCCTCGGACCTGGAGCGGGCGGCCATTCTGGACGTGGCTCCGGACAGCAGGCCGGTGGCCGTTGTGCCCAACGGGGTGGACCTGGAGTGGTACCGGGGGGACTTCGGACCGGTAGAGCCGGATACCCTGGTCTTCCCCGGCGCGCTGACCTACGAGGCCAACTTTGAGGCGATGCGCTTTTTCCTGGGGGAGATTTTTCCCCGCATCCGGCGAGCGCGCCCCCAGGCCACCCTCTACATCACGGGCCGCACCGACGGGGTGGACCTGCGCCGCCTCTCCCTGGGGGACGGGGTCGCACTGACCGGCTATCTGCCCGACGTGCGACCCCGGGTGGCCCGCAGCGCGGTCTGCATCGCGCCCCTCACCCTGGGCGGCGGGACCCGGATCAAGATTCTGGAAGCGATGGCCCTGGGCACGCCCGTGGTGGCGACCTCCAAAGGCGCGGAGGGGCTGGAGGTCACGCCGGGGCGAGACCTGCTCATCGCCGACGACCCAGAGGCCTTCGCCGGGGCCGTGGTGCGGGTCCTGGAGGATGCAGACCTGCGGGCGGCCCTCTCCGCCGCCGGGCGCCGCCGGGCCGCAGACTACGACTGGCGAATCATCGGCCAGCAACTGAACGCGTTCCTGAAACGGGTTTACCACGAAGGCACAAGGTTAATTGGTTAATTCTTTAATTTTTTCATTACTCACCTATGGCTTTCATCATCCGACTTCCATTCCAGAGATTTTATCGCCCCCTCATCATCGCCGGGGTCATCCTGGCCGACCTGATGGTGGGGTATCTGGCGTTGCGCCTGCGCCCGGATTATCTCCTGGCGACGGTGGTGGCGGTGCCGCTCCTGCTGATTGCCCTTCGGTGGCCGGAATCCGGCGTCCTGGGGCTCCTGCTGACCGCCGCCTTCGTCCGGGTCACCCTGCCTACGGGGACTCAGAGCCGCATCGTCGCCAGCCTGATCCTGACGGCCCTGCTGGTCGGCCTCTGGCTGGTTCGCAACCTGGTGGAGAAACGACCGCTGCTCAGACCGTCGCCGGTCAACCGTCCCATTATCGCCATTCTGGTCGCCAGTGTGGTTTCCTATATCTGGTGCCTTATCTTTCGGGACCCACTGGTGATTCCCAGTCGGAATTGGCCGGTCGTCCAAATTGCCGCGTTGGTAGTGATTGTGCTCTTGCCCGGTGCACTTCTCCTCACCGCAAGTACTATCTCTGGCCTCCGCTGGATGCGGGTTATCTACTGGGCGACTCTCGGCATTGGAGCCACACTGTTATTCACCAAAATCGTCAACGTGGGCGGCCGGTTTATCAACACCGGCGGTCTTTTCTCCCTTTGGTTCGTCTCACTGACCTATGGTCAGATTCTCTTCAACCGCGAACTCTCTACCCCGCTGCGCCTGGCACTGGTGGGGTTGCTGGCTCTCTGGATGTACGACCGGTTCATCCTCAACACCCACTGGCTGGCCGGGTGGGTGCCGCCTTTCCTGGCCATCGGCGTACTCACCTTTTTGAAGTCCAGAAAATGGTTCGCGGTGATCCTGGTCGTGATGGCGGCTCTGCTGGCCCTGGAGTGGCGGGGGTTCATTCAACAGGTCATCGCGGGCGAGTCGGCGGAGAGCGGCGTCACCCGGCTGATGGCCTGGACCGTCAACTGGCGGGTGACCGGGCGCCACATCCTCTTCGGCACCGGCCCGGCAGGGTATGCCATTTATTATATGTCGTACTTTCCTCACGAAGCGATGGCAACCCATTCCAACTACATTGACATTCTGTCCCAACTGGGCATTGTCGGGCTGGGACTGTATCTCTGGCTGTTGGGCACGCTGGTGGCTATTGGGCTGCGGGCCTGGCGGCGGGAACAGAGTAAGGGCTCTTTCTCCACGGGGTTGGCGGCTGGAACACTGGGCGGGTGTGCCGGGATCATCCTGGCAATGGCTCTGGGGGATTGGCTTGTACCTTTCGTCTACACCCAGACGATTGCCGGATTTGACCATGCGGTTTACTCCTGGCTCTGGCTGGGGGTCATGGTAAGTTTGGCGGATCAGAAGGAACACGAGTGATAGAGCTTTCCGTTTTGATCGTGAACTGGAACACGAAAGACGCGCTGGCGGATTGCCTGCGGGCCCTCCCGGAAGCCACCGCGTCCGTTCCCAGCGAGGCCATTGTGGTGGATAACGGCTCTTCCGACGGCAGTCCGGAGATGGTGCGCGCCCAATTCCCGTGGGTCCGGCTGATAGAGAACAGGGAGAACGTCGGCTTTGTCCGCGCCACCAACCAGGCCATTGCCGCCAGCCGGGGAGCCTGTCTGCTCCTCCTCAACAGCGACGCCATCGCGCCGCCCGCTTCGCTGGCCCGAATGGTCTCGTTTATGAGACGTCATCCCGACGCAGGGGCCGTGGCGCCCAAACTGGTCAACCCGGATGGTTCCTTTCAGGCCTCCTACGCGCGATTCCCGACGCTGGTCTCGGAGGGTCTCTCTGCCTTCGGCCTGAACCGGCGCCTCTGGGGGGCGTATCATCCCAGCCCGCCCCCACAGCCCAGCGAGGCCCCGCGTCCGGTGGACTGGGCGCCGGGCGCCTGCCTGCTCCTGCGCCGAAGTGTGATAGAGGCGGTGGGGCCCCTGGATGAGGAATTCTGGATGTACTCGGAAGATGCCGACCTCTGCTACCGCATCCACCGCGCCGGTTGGAAGGTCTACTATCTCCCGGACGTGGAGATTGTCCACCTGGGGGGCGCCAGCAGCCGCCAGTGCCGCCCCGAATCGGTGGCCCGTCTCTACGGGAGTAAAGTGCGCTTTTTCCGCAAGCACTACGGGCCTGTGCCCGCCGTCTTTTTGAGCATAGCCGTTGCCGCCGCCTATACCGTCAAGGCCGGCCTGGCATGCCTGGCCTATCCCTTCCCCCGCCGCCGGGAAGGGGCCCGAGCGCAGTTTCGCACGTCCCGGCTGGTCTGGGGAAATCTCCGTGTTGCCCTGGATACGCAACACGCAACACGTACCGGGGATGATGGAAAGGTGACCAATCTCCAGCAACTTGTCCTGTGAGTGAGGTCAGGGTTGTAAGGGAACGCAAGATATACACAGGAGATTGATGAAAAAGAAAACGATTAGCGGATTACAGGCAGTAATGGGTCTGGCATTGATTTTGACCATGCCGGCCAGTTTGATTGCACCGACCGGGTACCAGGGAACTGCCAATCGCACCGATGATGCGGCCTCGCGCTTCTTTTCAGATGACCCATCCGCCGCAACAGACGCCCGCTTCCCCACGCTATCCCTGGACCTGCCGTCGCAGCCATTGTCCAGCACGGATACCGGCATCGCTGATCCGGCAGGCCATTCCCTGAAGGTGAATTTCGCTCCCCTCTCGGCTACCGGTGCGCCCGGCGAGGGCTACGGCGGGCCCATTCTCCTGATCACCAACGCATCCTACATCTCCAACCCCTTCGGCCGCTACTATGCCGAAATCCTGCGTTCTGAGGGCCTCAATCTCTTTGACGTCCGGGACATCGCCGCCGTTAGTGCGGCCACCCTCAACGATTACGATGTGGTCATCCTGAGCGAAACCCCTCTCACCTCCGAACAGGCTCAGATGTTCCGCACCTGGGTGATGGCCGGTGGGAACCTCATTGCGATGCGTCCTGATCCCCAACTGGCCGACCTGTTGGGCCTGAGTGGAGCCGGTGGCACGCTGACGGATGCGTATCTTCTCATCCATCCCAGCGGGCCCGGTGCAGGCCTTGTCACCGAGACCATTCAGTTTCACGGCACCGCCGACTTCTACACGCTCAACGGGGCCACGGCGGTTGCGACGCTCTACGCCGATGCGACCACTCCCACTCCGTATCCCGCAGTTACCCTCCGCAACGTTGGTGACAACGGTGGCCAGGCGGCGGCCTTCACGTATGATCTTGCCCGCTCGGTCGTCTACATGCGCCAGGGCAACCCGGCCTGGGCGGGTGACGAGCGGGATGGATGGGAGCCGCTGCGGGCCGATGATATGTTCTACGGTGCCAGGGCTGGCGACCCCCAACCCGACTGGGTTGACCTCAACAAAGTTGCCCTTCCTCAGGCTGACGAGCAACAGCGTCTTCTGGCGAACCTGATTCTCTTCCTCAACCAGGATCGCAAGCCCCTTCCCCGCTTCTGGTACTTTCCCAACGGCCACAAGGCAGTGGTGATAATGACCGGCGATGACCACGGCACCACGGGCACGGCCCTTCGCTTTGAGATTGAAAAGTCTCTCAGTCCCCCTGGCTGTTCTGTGGCGAACTGGGGGTGCGTCCGCAGCACTTCTTACATTTACAGCATTAACTCGTTAACCGACTCGGAGGCAGCGGCCTACGATGCTGAGGGGTTTGAGATTGCGCTCCATGTGGACACGAACTGCGCCAACTGGACACCGTCCCAACTGGACTCGTTCTTTGCCACCCAACTGGCGGCCTGGCGAGGTAGATACCCCAGTCTTCCCTCGCCGGTCACTGAGCGCACCCACTGTATTGCCTGGAGCGACTGGGCAAGCCACGCCCGGGTGGATCTGACCCACGGCATACGGTTGGACACCAACTATTATTTCTGGCCGCCCGAATGGGTGAACGACCGTCCCGGGATGTTCACTGGTTCCGGGATGCCTATGCGCTTTGCTGATCTGGATGGGACGATCATTGACGTTTATCAGGCGACCACCCAGATGACCGACGAATCCTGGCAAAGTTATCCGTACACGGTAGATGCGCTGCTGGAACGCGCCCTGGGCCCTGAGGGCTACTATGGTGCCTTTGTGGCGAATATGCACAACGACATACCCGATCATGCTGGGCACCGGGCCATTGTTGCCTCTGCTCAGGCGCGAGGGGTGCCGGTGATTTCGGGCCGTCAGATGCTGGAGTGGCTGGATGGGCGCAATAGTTCTTATTTTGGGGACCTCACCTGGAGTGGGGGCGCGCTGCATTTCACCGTTGTGGTTGGGGCTGGAGCCAACGGCCTGATGGGGATGCTGCCGACGCAGTCGGGCGTTGGGCGTCTGAGCCGGATCACCCGTGCGGGCAACCCGGTGGACTACACTCTTCAGACGCTCAAGGGTATTGAATATGCGATGTTCCTGGTGCAGCCTGGCGAATATGTTGCAGACTACATACCCGATACGGCGGCTCCGGTTATTTCGGATATAGAGGTGCTTCCGCGTGCCGACGGCACGGTTGTCATTCGCTGGAGGACCGATGAGGCAGCCAGCTCTCAGGTGGATTACGGTGTTGATCCGAATGCGCTGACCGGGCGCGTGAGCGATGGTGCGATGGTCACAGCCCATCTTATCACCCTGACCGGTGTGACACCGAACACCACCTACTATTTCCGCGTCACCTCCACCGACGCCGTCGGGAACAGTGCCACGATTCCCTCTCTTGACCAGCCACCGCTCAGTTTCATTGTGTACACTCACATGCTGATGGTCTACAAGGATGGTTCGGGTATCGGTACGGTCAGCAGCACGCCAGCCGGTATTGATTGCGGTGGGGTTTGTTCGGCCGAGTTTGTCCACAATGCGGTGGTGACGCTGACTGCAGCGGCTGTCAACGGTTCCACTTTTAGTGGCTGGGAGGGGGCATGCAGTGGCACGGGGGGCTGCGTGGTTGTGATGGACGCGGACAAGGTGGTGACGGCTACTTTCACTGCGCTGGCATCCGGGCTTATGGATACCAGCGTGAGCGAGTTCTCCGCCGGCACAGGGTGTTATGTAGCCGGGACGAATAACGGCGAACTCATCCTGCCCCCCGCTGTTGGCGCCGAGTTTTTCGGGAGCAGTCTTCCCAGCGGTTGGAGTGTGGCGGCCTGGAACGACGACGGTACTTACGCCATTGCTGATGGACGCATTGCCTTCAGAGACGCCCTGTTGGCCTACGGCGATCTACCCCCGTCCTTCGGACCGGGACGAGTCCTGGAATTTGTGGCCACTTTCTACCCCAACAACGCGCAGCACATCGGCTTCGGGACGGACCTGAACGCAGGGCCCTGGGCCATCTTCAGCACGGGCTATCCTGGTGGCACGGTGCTGATGGCGCGCACTAATAACGGCCAGGATGGCATCAACACCTTTCTGTCGGATGTGGCTCTGGGCGTGCCACATCGTTTTCGGATAGAGTGGGGCGCCTCCAGTGTCAGATACGATGTGGATGGCAACCCGGTTGCGACGCATCACCTGGCGGTGACGGGGAACATGCGGCCGGTGGCCAGCGACGTCACTAATCCCGGGCCGAACGAGTTCCTGGTGGTGGACTGGCTACGGATGACGCCATATTCATCCTCGTGCGTCTTCACCTCGCGCGTTCTGGATGCTGGGGAGTCGGTCCGCTGGCAATCTATGGTGTGGGGGAGCGATGTGCCGGATGGTACCGGGCTGGTGTTCCATTACCGGAGTGGTGAGAGTTCTGACCTGAGTGGGGTGAACTGGATACCGATCACGGGCGTTTCGCCGGCACCGCTGGGTGGCGTTGGGCGCTACATCCAGTATCAGGCTCTGCTGAGCACAACGGTACCGGACCGGACTCCGGTGCTGGAAGAAGTGACGTTCATCTATGCGGTGGAGCCTGAGCCCACGCCGACGCCGACGCCCACCCCGACCCCGACGCCGACCCCGACGGCCACCCCGACGCCGACGCCGACGGCCACCCCGACCCCGACGCCGACGTCCACCCCGACGCCGACGTCCACCCCGACGGCCACCCCGACCCCGACGCCGACGCCGACGTCCACGCCGACGCCGACGCCGACGTCCACGCCGACGCCGACGGCCACCCCGACGGCCACCCCGACGCCAACGCCGACGCCGACGTCCACCCCGACGGCCACGCCGACGCCAACGCCGACGCCAACGGCCACCCCGACGCCGACGGCCACTCCGACGCCGACGTCCATCCCGACGCCGACGGCGACGGCGACACCCGAGGTGGGGGACGAAGACCCGTTCTATGTGTACCTTCCGCTGGTCGTCCACTTTGCCAGCCCTGAACCCTCGGCGAGGGCAAAC
>CALDFY010000013.1 GCA_937942115.1 uncultured Anaerolineae bacterium
CCGCCGCAAAACCCTTCCCCTTCCCCCCTCCCCCAAGCGCAGCGATGGGGGAGGGGGGATAAAGGGGGGTGGGGGCAAATGTTCGCACCATTGGGCGAAAAGCCCCTGGCTCAGATGCGAAGCCCCCCTTCGGGGGCTTCCGGATAGCCCGTCAGGGCTTTGGTATCTGAGCCTGCCGCTTCAGCGGCGGGCGGAAGTGGGCATCCCAGCCATCAGGGTAGGTAGTTACGCGTTAGAACTTTGAAAAGCCCTGTTCTCGCTCCTATGCGGTTGCCGGCTGAACCAGGGCAGAGATTTCCCGAACAAATTCATCTACGGCGAACGGTTTGGTCAAAAACCGCACTGCCCCCAGAGCCAGCGCTCGCTGTTCTTTGAACTCCTCGTCCGTCACACTGCCGCTCATCATCACCACCGGAATATCCCGGGTGCGCGGGTCGGATTTGAGATTCCGCAGGACCTGATAGCCGTCCACATCCCGCAACCTCAGGTCCAGCAGGATCAGCGCGGGGTGGGTCTCGCGGGCAATCTGGAGGGCCCGTTTCCCCTGCCCGGTGGTCTGGACGCTGAAGCCGTGACGGCGCAGCGCCTCCCGCATCAAGGAGAGATTGTCCCGGTCATCATCTACCACCAGGATCAGCCCCTGGCGGTGGAGCACCCGCCGCACCATTTCTATCAGCCGTCCCTCATCTATGGGCTTCTCCAGATAATCCACTGCCCCCAACTCAACCCCTTTTTCCCGGTCCGGGACAATGGAGACGACGATGACCGGAATATGGGCCGTCCGGGCATCTTTCTTGAGCCGTTCCAGGAGGGTGAATCCATCCATATCGGGCAGACGAATATCCAGGGTGATGAGGCTGGGCTGGATTTCGCGAGCCATCCGCAGCGCCTCCTCGCCCCGTCCGGCAATTTGCACCGCATACCCCTCGCGCTCCAGATGAATCCGAATCAGGTTGGCAATATCCGCCTCGTCCTCCACCACCAGTACCGGGGTGCCGGGAGACGGCGCTGGAGGGGGTGTCCCAGCCCGGGCCGTCGCCAGCGGGAGGGTGAAAGTAAACGTGCTCCCCTCACCCAGTTCGCTCTCCACCCAGATTTGCCCCCCGTGCATCTGCACCAGGGACGCAGTGATGGGCAATCCCAGGCCGGTGCCGGGCGTCTCCTGGACCAGGGGGTCATCGGCGCGGAAGAAGCGGTCAAAGATTTTCTGCTGATTCTCTTTGGAGATGCCGATGCCGGTATCGGCCACGGAGATTTCCAGCATATCCCCATTGGGGTGGGCCGAGACGGTTATCCGGCCCCCCGGCGGGGTGTACTGAATGGCGTTGCTGATGAGATTGGTGAGAATCTGGGCAATCCGATTGCTGTCTCCCCAGACGGGTGGCAGGTCAGCGGGCACTTCTACCTGAAGGGCCAGCCCTTTGCTCTGTGCCCGTCCCCGGAGAGTGTGAGCAACCTGCTCCGCTACCTCGTGGATGTGAACGGCCCGCAGGTCCAACTGCACCCGCCCGGACTCAATCCGGGAAATGTCCAGCAAGTCGCTGACCAGCGCGACCATCCGATCGGCGTTGTTGCGGATGATGCTGATGAAATGTTTCTGCTGGTCGCTCAGCGGGCCGGCCATCCCCAGCATCAGCAGGTCGGCGTAGCCCTTAATGGAGGTCATCGGCGTGCGCAACTCGTGGGAGACGGTGGAGATAAACTCGGTTTTGGCCCGGTCGGCCTCCACTTCAGCCGTGATGTCCCGAAACACGGAGACGGTGCCCAGGTACTCCGTCCCCCGGATGACCGGCGCGGCGTGGACGCTGACCATCCGGTCCCCCAGTTGAAGCCGTTCGGCGACGAAGTCCTCCGGCGTTCGGTCCGCCGGATGGGCCGCCCAGTCCTCCAGCGCCTCCAGCCACTTGCGGCCCTCCACGCCGTAGAGCCCCAGCATCTCCCGGATGCTCCGTCCGATGGCCTGCTGGCGGGGGATTTCCAGGAGCCGCTCGGCGGCCGGGTTGAAGAGGACGATTCTCCCCGAAGCGTCGGCGAACAGCACCCCGTCGGCGACGCCATCCAGGATGGCCTGGCTCTTGGCCGCCTCCACCTGCTGCTGCTTCAGCATCGCTCCCAGGTCTTCCGCCTGCTGGCGGATCAGGTCGTACAGGGCGGCGTTGTTCACCGCGTTGGCCATCTGGGCCGCCGCCGCCTCCACCAGCCGCAGGTGGTCTTCGTTGAAGTAGTCGGGAGTGGTGGAAAGGAGGAGGAGGACGCCCAGAACTTCCCCCGCCATCCCCAGAGGTACCACCAGAGCGGATTTTTGCTCCCGACTTTCGGGCCCGGGCACCCAGCGGGGGTCGGCGGAGAGGTCGGGAATCAGGACGGGTTGATTGTGAGTCAGCACCCATCCGGCCAGCCCTTCCCCGCGCCGGAACCGGGTGGGCAGGCCGGTGATGGGGATATGCGTGGGCACGCCGACGGCGGCCCGGCGGACCAGCGTATCCGTCTGGGGGTCCACCAGCAGGATAAATCCCTGACTGGCTCCGGCGACCTGCACGACGATTTCCAGCGTCCGGTGGAGGACCTGCCCGATGTCCAGGCTGGAGGCCACCTGGCTGGCGATGCGGTAGAGGGCCTCCATCCGGTCCCGCTCCGCCGTCAGGTCCTGCAGCGCCTGGGCCAGTTCGCGGGTGCGCTCCTCCACCCGCTGTTCCAGTTCTTCGGTGAAGCGACGGATCTCTTCGTAGAGACGGGCGTTCTGGATCGCTGCGGCGGCCTGGTTGGCCAGCGCCTGAGCCAGACGGACCTCATTGGGGCTGAACGGTCGGGCCTCCCGCCGCTCCAGTTCCACCAGACCGATCGTCTGCCCCCGGGTGACCATCGGGACCAGCAGGAGCGCGCGGGCATCCCGCTCCTGAAGGAGCGGCCGCGCATCCGGGCTATCCGCCGTCAGAATTGCCGGTTCCTGGGTCAAGAGCACTTCCTGCACGATGGGTCGCTCGACGGCCCGGTACATTGTACAGGCCAGCGGCGCCGCCTCTCCCCGGGACTCCCAGGTGACGGTGACCATATCCGTCTCCCGGTCCCACTCGGAGATGACGCAGCCGTCGGCACCGGTCAGGTCCAGCAGACGGGCGCCCAGAGCGTAGAGCACCCAGTCCAGGTCCAGCGTGAACGAAAGAGTGCTGGCGGCTTCCAGCAGTGTGGCCAGTTCCTGGGCCCGGCCTACCGATTCCTCAAAGAGGCGCGCGTTCTGAACGGCCACCGCCACCTGGTCGGCCAGCGCGGTGAGGACGGCCAGGTCGGTGGGGGTAAAGGTTTCGCGAGCCGGGCGGTCGGCGGCCAGAACGCCGACGACGTCCTCGCCGATGACCAGCGGCGCAAGGGCCACAGCGCCCTGGGAGACATAACAGTCACTCCCGGCCGTAGCAGCATCCGCCACCGATAGGGGCATTCCGGTCCGGGCGACCTCTCCCACGACCCCTTCGCCGGGCGCAAAAGAGCACTCCGGAAAAGAGAGAAGGTCATGCCCGTGAGCGGCGCGCGCTTCATACTTCTGGGTTTCCGGACTCCAGAGAAAAATGACGCTGCCCTGGCACTGCAGCAGGCGCGGCACCGCGTCCACCACCGTCTGGAGGACGCCCCGCAGGTCCAGGCGGGCCGTGACGGCCCGGTTCAGATCGTTGAAGGTCGCCAGGATGTCCAGCCGCCGTTGCAGGTCTTCCAGCAGGCGGGCATTTTCTATGGCGACGGCCGCCTGAGCGGCAAAAATCTCCAGCGCCTCTACGGTCGGATAATCGGGGACGCGGCCGTCACGGGGTTCGTCCACCGAGAGCATGCCCTGAATCTGCCCGCTGGGGCCGATGAGGGGCACTACCAGGAGGTCCTGGGGATGCCAGCGGCCGGGCCGACGGGGCGCTATCTCCAATCGCCCTTCGTATACATCCAACCGTCCCCGCCAGTGGGCCTGCTCCTCAGCCGGGATATAATAACTCCGACCGATGCGGAAGCGGTCTTCCAGAATGGATTGCACCGTCCGCCAGGGTTGGGGGGTCTGCTTTAGCCGCTCCATGGCGGCCAGGGGGATGCCGGCCCCGGCGACGCGCCGCAGGACCGGCGGGTCGCCTTCCAGGATACTGATGAGCACCATATTGAAGCCGACGCTCTCCTGGACGGCGTAAGCAATCTCTTCCAGCACCTCTTCCAGGGGACGGTCGGAGCGGAAGGCGCGGCTGACCTCTAACACCCGGCTCAACTGGTCCGTTCGCCGGTGGAGAAAAGAGGCCCGCTCCTGCTGCTCCCGGTGCCAGCGGGCGTTGGCGATGGCAATGGACGCCTGAGCGGCGATGGTTTCAATGAACTGACGCACCTCGGCATCAAAGGCATCTGCCCGAACGCTGAGCAAAGCAATCGCACCGGCCAGGCTCTCTCCGAACCGGATGGGCACCGCCAGCGCGGAGCGGGCATCGCTCCGACCCAGCACCGGCCGACCGGCCCCATCGGCCCAGGAGATGGTCTGGCCCCGACGTTCCAACTCCGCCAGAAGGCTGTTCGGAGGAATCTCCCGCAACTCCTGACGGAGGGCCGCCTGCTCCTCCTCCAGGTAGCCCGCGCAGAGGGCCAGTCCCCATGCTCCCGATTCGTCGCGGAGCAGGACGGCCCCGCAGGGGGCACCGGCGATGCGTAAGGACTCTTCCAGCACCAGCCGGAGAATCTGATCCTGATCAAAGGTGAGGCTCAACTCTCGGGCGACCCGCTGCAGGCCGGCCAGTGCGCTCTGCTGCTGGCGGAGGTGCTGTTCCGTCTGGGCGTACAGGCGGGCATTTTCTATGGCGACCGCCGCCTGATCGGCGAATGTAGAGAGCAACTCCCGCTCCCCCTCGGTGAAGTGGTGGGGTTGGGAGAAGAAGACGGCCAGCATCCCGATGACCCGCTCCCCTACCCGGAGGGGAAGGTCGGCAAACGCGACGAACCCTTCTTCCTCCGCCAGCGGGGCGATCCGCCTCAGGGTCGGGTCCGCCGCCAGATTTTCCACGATAATGGGCTGTCGGACAGCGACCGCGTGGCCTCGCCCCCCGACCTCTACCGTCAGGCGCTCGGAGCGGCGCACGTATTCCGGACTCAGCCCATGGGTCGCGGCGAGCCGCAGAACTCCCTCCGTCTCGTCCAGGACAAAAATGGCGGAGGCATCGCAGCCAATGACCTCCAGAACGGACGTGGCAATGGTCTGCAGGACCTGCGGGAGTTCCAGGGTGGAGGTCAGCGCGGTGGCAACGCGGGAGAGGGTGGTCAGTTCCAGAGTCCGACGGCGGGCCTCTTCGTAGAGGCGGGCATGCTCAATGGCTGTGACGGCATATTGACCGATCCGTTGAAGCAGAGCCAGGTCCCGCTCCGAGAAGGCCGACGGGCGATAACTGATCAGTTCCAGTGTCCCCACAAACGTGCCGCCGCTATCCAGGGGAATGCCCAGGTAAGAATGGTAGGGGAGGTCCGGCCGGTCCAGTTTGGGCCGAACATCCTGGCGGGCCGAAATCTCGGGAATCAGAAGGGGTTGATGATGACGGGCCAGCCACCCCGAGTACCCCTCACCCAGACGATACACCGTACCCGCTTCCGCATGGTACGCTTCCGCATCCAGAGAGGCCCGGCTGACCAGACAGCGCCGGGCGGGGTCCCAGAGGGTGATCTCGGCCATGTCAAATTCTATCAGCCGCCGGGTGGACGTCAGAATATTCCGCAGGATCACCCCCAGTTCCAGGCTGGCGCCGACAGTACGGGCGATTTCTTCCAGTGTAGCCAGTTCCTCAGGGGTGGGCGCGAAGGACGACGCGGAGACCGATCGGAGGGCCCACTCCTTGCTCCGACGGTGGTCTCCGTCCCGACGCAACATTTTCAACCATTCCCGGAAAGGGGTAAACTTCACCATCCCACGCAACCTAAAGGTTCATAAACGTAACTACCTACGCCAGGGGCTCAAAGCCCAATGGCCCTAACTTTTTCGGCGCGCTGGCCTCACCCCTCCCCCGGCTCCCCCATAGGCGTTAACTTAAGGGTGGCTTCGGCTCTCCGCTTCCCGCCGCCTCGGGCGCCGATGGGAAATCGGCCTCCCCTGGGGG
>CALDFY010000014.1 GCA_937942115.1 uncultured Anaerolineae bacterium
CGGGCCCGGCCCCGACCGGCCCCAGAGGGTCACCGGCCATTGCCGTTGTGACCGTTCCGGCGGCGCTTCCGCCGCCGCTTCCGCTCTATCTCCGCCAATTTGCGCAGAAACTCCTTGCGGATCGCCTCGTCACTGGCGGGCTGTCGGGTCGTCATCGGCAAATCCTCCTTCGGGATTTGCCTGCCGGCAGGCTCTGGTGTATACTTACTCCCCGTTTCCCGAAACAACCGGCTGTTTCTGTCCCCAGCATACCCGAAATGCTGTTGCCATTTCAAGCGGAAATGTCGCCAAAACCGGCCCTTTTGTTGCCAATGGTAGGTCTGCAGGAAATCGTGGCGGGGCTGTACCGGGTGCAAGAACCCCCAGATGGAGGACAGCCTTTCCCGTGGGGATGAGGGCAAAAAAGTCCGCCAGCAAAAAGTGTCACCCATTATAAACATACCCAATCAGGGAGCGATTTATGACCTCACTTCCCACCATCGGCTCCATCGTTCGGGCGCGGGAGCGGGAGTGGGTGGTGCTTCCCTCCCCCGAGCCCGACGTCCTCCTCCTGCGCCCCCTCGTGGGGGGCGAGGCCGAACTCTCCGGCATTTACCTCCCCCTGCTCCGGCGGGGGGTGGAGCGGGTAGAGCCTGCCCTCTTCCCCCTCCCCACTCCGGAGGGCACCGGCGACGCCGTCTCCGCAGAACTCCTCTGGAACGCCGCCCGCCTCACCCTCCGCGACGGCGCCGGCCCCTTCCGCTCCCTGGGCCGGATTTCCGTCCGACCCCGCCCCTACCAGTTCGTCCCCCTCCTCATGGCCCTCCGCCTCCGCCCCGTCCGCATGCTCATCGCCGACGACGTCGGCGTGGGCAAGACGATTGAGGCGCTGCTGATCGCCCGCGAACTCCTGGCCCGGGGCGAAATCCGCCGCATCGCCGTCCTCTGCCCCCCGTACCTCTGCGACCAGTGGGCCCGCGAACTGGAGGAGAAGTTCCACCTCCCCGCCGTCGTCATCCGCTCCGGCACCGTCGGGCCGCTGGAGCGGGAAACCCCGCCCGACCGGAGCATCTTTGAGGTCCACCCCCATATCGTCGTCAGTATAGACTACGCCAAGTCCGACCGCCACCGGCCCAACTTCCTCCGCCACTGTCCGGAGTTCGTTATCGTGGACGAGGCCCACGGCGCCGCCCAGCCCCCGGGTCAGCGCATCGCCCAGCAGCAGCGCCACCAACTGCTACGGGACCTGGCCCAGGACCCCCATCGCCACCTGCTCCTGCTCACCGCCACCCCCCACAGCGGCGTGGAGGAATCCTTCCGCTCCCTCCTGGCCCTTCTCCACCCGGACTTCGCTGCCCTGGACCTGCAAGCCCTCGCCGAGCCGCAACTGGAGCGCCTCGCCCGCCACCTGGTCCAGCGCCGCCGGGCCGATGTCGTCCGGTGGCTGGGCACCGAGACCCCCTTTCCAGAGCGAGAGCCCGTAGAGGAGACCTACGACCTCTCCCCTGCTTACGCCGACCTCTTCCGCCAGGTTTACGACTTCAGCCGGGAACTGGTCCGAACGGGCGAGACCCTCACCGGCTGGAAGCGGCGCATCCGCTACTGGTCCGCGCTGGCCCTTCTGCGCTGCGTGATGTCCAGCCCCGCCGCCGCCCGGGCCGCGCTGGAAAAACGGTTGCGCGGCGAAGAGGGATGGACGCCCGACGAAGAGGCGTCCGACGAGGCCTACGCCCCCTACATCTACGAATCCTCCGAGACGGAGACCCCCGATGCCCAGCCCGCCCATATCCTGGACGAGGGGGAGCAGGAACTGGAGAACGCCGACCGTCAACGGCTGCGCCGGTTCGCCCGAATGGCCGCCGCGCTCCAGGGGACCGACGACGACCGCAAGACC
Source organism: uncultured Anaerolineae bacterium (assembly GCA_937942115.1). Taxonomy (GTDB): domain Bacteria; phylum Chloroflexota; class Anaerolineae; order B4-G1; family DUEL01; genus SpSt-77. The sequence goes on from CALDFY010000014.1 coordinate 1,874, forward strand.
GTCCGTTGCGCCGAAATCGTCGCCGGATTGCTGCGGGAGGGACACGCCCCCATTGTCTGGTGTCGCTACATCGCCACCAGCGACTACCTGGCGGAGGAACTGCGCCGCCGCCTCCCCGCGCTCCTCCCCGACCTGGGAGGCCAGGCCCGGGTCATCTCCGTCACCGGCGCGCTCTCCGAGGACGAGCGGCGGGAACGGGTGGCCGAACTGGCCCGCTTCCCCGTCCGCGTCCTGGTGGCCACCGACTGCCTCAGCGAGGGGATCAACCTCCAGGAACACTTCACCGCCGTCGTCCACTACGACCTCCCCTGGAACCCCAACCGGCTGGAGCAGCGGGAAGGGCGGGTGGACCGCTTCGGCCAGCCCGCGCCCCGGGTCAAAGCGGTCCTCCTCTACGGCCGGGATAACCCCGTGGACGGCGCCGTCCTGGACGTCCTCCTGCGCAAGGCCCGGGACATCCGCCGCGCCCTCGGCGTCGCCGTCCCTGTGCCAGTGGACAGCGAGACGGTGATGGAGGCCGTCCTGAACGCCCTCTTCTTCCGTGCCCCCGTTGCCGGCCGTCAACTGGCCCTCCCGTTGATCCCCGACGAGGTGACCGACCTCCACCGCCGCTGGGAGGCGGACGCCAAGCGGGAACAGGTGAGCCGGACCCGCTTCGCCCAGCACGCCCTGCGGCCCGAAGCGGTGGCCCGGGAACTGGAGGAGACAGACGCCGTCCTGGGCGACCCGAAGGCCGTAGAACGATTCGTCCTCAACGGCTGCCAGCGGCTGGGCGCGGTGGTGGAGCGGGAACGGGACGGCGCCTGGCGGCTGCGCAACCTGGAGGGGTTGCCGGAGGTGGTCCGGGCCGCGCTCCCGGCCGACGTCGCCGACAGGGGGGAGTGGCGGGTCTGCTTTGAGATGCTCCCCCACCGGCAGCGGCACGGCCAGCCCGCGACCGTCCTGGGCCGTCACCACCCCTTCGTGGAGGCGCTGGCCCGGTACCTCCTGGAGGCCGCGCTGACACAGGGCCCGGACGCCCCCGCACCCCGCACCGGCGCCATCCGCACCACCGCCGTCTCCCGCCGGACTGCCCTCCTGCTCCTGCGGCTGCGATTCCTGCTGGGGCCGCCCGTCCCCGGCGACGAAGCGCAATCCCTTCTGGCCGAAGAGGTGCGCGTCGTCGGCCTGCGCGGCCTCCCACCTGCCCCGGTGGAGGTGCTGGATGACGAGGAGCCCCTGGCCCTGCTCCGGAGTCTGACGCCCGAGGCGACCATCTCCCCCCAGGAGCGGCAGGAAGTGCTGAGGGAAGTCCTGGACGCCTGGTCCGACCTCCAGGACCTTCTGCGCCCGGCTGTGGAGGCGCGGGCCCGCCGCCTGGCGGAGGCCCATCACCGGGTGCGCACCGCCGCCGGCCTGGCCGAACCGCCCCTTTCCATCCGTCCTCACTGGCCGCCGGACCTCCTGGGCTTCCTGGTCCTCATCCCTGTCCCGAGGGGGGTGGTCCGATGAAACGTTTCCCAACGCTCACCCTGGAGGGCGGCATCTTCGCCGCCGACCTGATTGAGGCCGTGATCTCCGGAGACGCGCCCGGCCAGAAGCCCGCCGACTTCGGCCTGCCGTCGGGCCGACACCTCACCGACGAGATCGCCGCCGCCTGGAGCGAGGCCCACGCCTACTGGCAGGCCTTCCGTCACCGGCTGGAGCGGCTCCCCGAAGCCGACCCCGCCACCTCCGTCACCCGCGACGGCTGGCTCATCCCCCTCCTCTCCCTGCTGGGCTACCGGCTGACCTACACCCCGCGCGCCGCCGTGGTGGACGGGAAGACCTACCCCATCTCCCACCGCGCCTTCCCCGTCTCCTCCCGGGACGAGGCGCAGGATGAGGGCCTCCCAGTCCACCTGGTCGGCTACTGCCAGTCGCTGGACCGCCGGCCCGAGACGGGCATCGCCCGCATGGCCCCCCATTCCCTGATGCAGGAGTACCTCAACCGCAGCGAGCACGTCTGGGGAATCCTCTCCAACGGCCGCGTCCTCCGCCTGCTGCGCGACTCCCAGCGGATGCGCCGCCCTGCCTACGTGGAGTTTGACCTGGAGGCGATGTTCTCCGGCGAGCACTTCGCCGACTTCGCCCTCCTCTTCCGCCTCCTCCACCGCTCCCGCCTCCCCGATCGGCCCGAGACCGCCGACGCCTGCTGGCTGGAGCAGTACTATCGCCTCACCCTGGAGCAGGGCGGACGGGTGCGGGACCGGCTGCGGGACGGCGTGGAGGTGGCGCTGCGGACCCTGGGGAACGGCTTCCTCTCCCACCCCCGGAACGCTCCCTTCCGCGACCGGGTGCGCGCGGGGGAAGTGGACCCCGTCACCTTCTACGGACAACTGCTGCGCCTCATCTACCGGCTCCTGTTCCTGATGGTCGCGGAGGAACGGGACCTCACCGGCGGCAATCCCGTCTACCGCCGCTACTACAGCGTCGCCCGACTGCGGGACCTGGCGGGGGAACGGGCCGCCTATAACGACTATGCCGACCTCTGGGCCGGGCTCCAGGTCACCTTCCAACTCTTCCAGGACGAGAACCTGGGCCGGCTCCTGGACCTCCCCCCGCTGAACGGCGACCTCTTTGACCCCGGGGGAACCCACCTGCTGAACGGCCTGACCCTCGCCAACCGGGACCTCCTGCGGGCCCTCTGGCACCTCTCCATGTATCGGGAGGACGAGCGCACCCCCTGGCGGCGGATCCACTACGCCGCGCTGGATGTGGAGGAACTGGGGAGCGTCTACGAGAGCCTGCTGGATTTCCAGCCCCTCTTTAACCTGGAAACCGCCCCTCCCCGCTTTGAACTGGGATACGGGACGGAGCGCAAGTCCACCGGCTCCTACTACACCCCGCCGGAACTGGTCCAGGAGTTGATCCGGAGCGCCCTGGAGCCGGTCCTGGAGGAGCGGTTGCGGTCGGCCCGGACGCGGGAGGAGAAAGAGGGGGCGCTCCTTTCGCTGAAGGTATGCGACCCGGCCTGCGGCTCCGGCCACTTCCTCCTCGCGGCCGCCCGCCGCTTGGGCCGGGAACTGGCCCGCATCCGCAGCGGCGAGCCGGAGCCCGACCCCGCCACCCTCCGGCTGGCCGTGCGCGACGTCATCACCCACTGCCTCTACGGGGTGGATAAGAATCCCCTGGCGGTAGACCTCTGCAAAGTAGCGCTCTGGATTGAGGGACACGCCCAGGGCAAGCCGCTGACCTTCCTGGACCACCG
>CALDFY010000015.1 GCA_937942115.1 uncultured Anaerolineae bacterium
TTTGCGGCGGCCGAAGGCCGCCGCAAAACCCTTCCCCTTCCCCCCTCCCCCAAGCGCAGCGATGGGGGAGGGGGGATAAAGGGGGGTGGGGGCAAATGTTCGCCCCATTGGGCGAAAAGCCCCTGGCTCAGATGCAAAGCCCCTTTCAGGGGCTTCCGGATAGCCCGTCAGGGCTTTGGTATCTGAGCCTGCCGCTTCAACGGCGGGCGGAAGTGGGCATCCCAGCCATCAGGGTAGGTAGTTACCAATGATGTCTGTATCTACGACCAGTTGGGGAATCGCCATCCAGCCCACATCTCCTTCCTGGCCTGCTCAAACGCCGTTTCGTCCTCTTCCGTCCAGGCTCCGTAAAGGGCATCCAGCGCTTCCGCAAGGCGACGCTCCGGGCTCTCCATTTCCGCCGGACAACTTTCGGCCTTGAGGCGGATCAGGACGACCTCCCCCGGTTTCACACCCAGTTCCAGGAGGAGAAGGCGCGGGATGACCAGATCGCCGCCCTCGTAGACTTTCTCAATCACCGTCATCGGCCACCTCCCCATTCTGTCGCGAGGGAGTATAACACATCCCGGCCCTCATTGCAAGATTCTAACAGGAGCGATGAATATGAGGGAATTCCATATCGTCGGCAAAATCACCCCTCGGAAGGACGGCATCGCCCGGGTCACCGGGCGGGAACTCTATTCGGTGGACATTGCGCTCCCCCGGATGCTCTACGGGCGCATCGTCGCCAGCCCCTACGCCCACGCCCGCATCAAGGGCGTAGATACCCGCGAGGCGGAGGCCTTGGGCGCCGTCGTCATCACCTGGGAGGATGTGCCCCACGTCCGCTTCAACCAGCGCATCGTGACCGTCCCCGCCGTCCTCCACCGGGATACCACCGTCCTGGCGGATAAGGCCCGCCGCCTCTGGGAGCCCGTCGCCGCTGTCGCCGCCGAGACGGAAGCGCTGGCGGAGAAGGCCGCGCGGGCGGTCAAAGTGGACTACGAACCCCTCCCCGTCCTCACCGACCCCATAGAGGCCATGCAGCCCGGCGCCGTCCCCATCCACGAAACCGTCCTCTTCGGCGATAAAGAAATCAAAATTGAGAACAACATCGCCTGCATGCGCCAGATTGAAGAGGGGGACGTGGACCGGGCCTTCGCCGAGGCGGACGTCGTTGTGGAGGGGACCTTCCGCACCCACAAAATCTACCATATGCAACTGGAGCCCAAGACCGCCGTCTGTCGCCCGGAACCGGACGGCGGCCTGACCGTCTGGACGACCACCCAGTCCATCCACAACGTCCGCATCCTGCTGGGACAGATTTTCGGCATCCCGCTGAGCAAGATCAACGTCATCCGTATGCCGGTGGGCGGGACTTTCGGCTCCGGCATCCAGATGAACACCCCCATCCCCATCTGCGCGGCGCTGGCCCTCAAGGCCGGCCGTCCCGTGAAACTGAGCCTGACCCGCGAGGAGGACTTCTACGATCACGTAGACTACCCCATCCAGGTCCGGCTGCGGCTGGCCGCCCGGGCCGACGGGACGCTCCTGGGGGCCGATATGGAACTGGTCACCGACATCGGCGCCCACAACATCCAGCCCTACTCCTTCCTGGGCGTCTGCGTCGGCTGGATGGTCTCTATGTATCGGTTGCCCAACGTCCGCTACAAGGGGGTCGCCGTCTACACGAACAAGACGCCGTCCTGCGCCAAGCGGGGCTTCGGCAACCCGCAGATGACCTTCGTGGTGGAGTCGCTGATGGACGAACTGGCCGTGCGGCTGGGGATGGACCCGGTGGACCTGCGGCGGAAGAACTACGTCGGCCTGGGGGACACGTTCTGGGGCCAGGGGCCGCTGGTCCGCTCCATCGTCCAGAGCGACGGGGTGCCGGAACTGCTGGAGGAAGGGAAGCGGCTGATCGGCTGGGACCGCCGTCAGCCGCCGGAGGCGAAGACGGGCCGCTACCGCCGGGGGATCGGTATGGCGCGAGGGTTCCATACTTCCAGCGCCGGCGCCCCTCAGCCCGGGGACGTCATTGACTACTCCGGCGCGATGGTCAAGGTCAATCAGGACGGGTCGGTGGACGTGGTGACGGCGGTGATGGACCACGGCGGCGGGACGCTGGAGGCCATCGCCAAACTGGTGGCGGAGACCCTCTGCGTCCCGCTGGATAAGGTCAACATCGCCGCCGCCGGCACCACCACGACGGTCTACGATGTGGTCACCCACGCCACGCGCGGGGTCTACGCGGGCGGCGGCGCAGCGGTCCGGGCCGCCCAGAAAGTCCGGCAGGAACTGATAGAGACGGCGGCGCGCTACCTGAACGTGATGCCGGACGCGTTGACCCTGCGGCTGGATGAATCCCTGGGCCAGGGCGTGGTCTATGCCCCGTCCATCCCGGAGCGGCGGATGACGATCGCCGAAATCGCCACCCGCTGCTGGACGGAGAGTTGGAAGACGATTGCGGCGGTGGAGAGTTACCGGCCCACCAGTTGCCCGCCCGCCTATGTGACCGCCTTCGTGGAGGTGGAGGTGGACACCTGGACCGGCATCATCCGGACGGTGCGGGCCGTCATGGGCAGCGACTGCGGGACGGTGGTCAACCCGGACCTGGCGGCAGGGCAGTTGGAGGGCGGACTGCACATCGGCGCCGGCTTCGCCCTGTACGAAGATAACCGCTGGGACAAGGAGGGCCAGGTGCTCTCGCGGGGTTATATGGTGGACGCCAAAATCCCCGGCGTCCACGAGAGCCCGAAGGTAGAGGACCTGATCACCCACTTCGCCCATACCTACGAGCCGACGGGTCCCCTGGGCGCCAAGGGCATCGGCGAGGCGGCCTCTAATCCCGTTGCGGCGGCCTACGCCAACGCCGTCTACAACGCCATCGGCGTCCGGTTCTACGAACTCCCTATCACTCCGGAGAAGGTTCTGGAGTCATTGAATCAGAAGAATCAGGAGAATCAGGAGAATCAGGAGAATCAGGAGAATCAATGATTCTTTTGATTCTCCGATTCTCTGATTCTGTGATTCTCCGACTCAAGAGGGAACCGGCCATGGAGTATATGACAAACACCCACATTCTGGTGCACGAGTTTGACTATCTGGAACCGGCCTCGGTGGAGGAGACCATCGGTCTGCTGGCCCAATACGGTCCGGAGGCCCGGGTACTGGCGGGCGGGACGGACCTCATCGTTCAGATGAAAATGGAGCGGCTGGCGCCAAGGTACCTGGTCTCCATCGGCCGCGTCCCCGGTCTGGAAGGGATTTCGGTGCAGGACGGCCACACCCGCATCGGCGCGCGCACATCCATCCGCACCCTGCGGAATGACCCGTGGGTGCGAGCCCGTTACCCGGTTCTGGCGGAGGCCTGTGCATCGTTTAGCACGACCCAGGTCCAAGTCATGGGCACCCTCGGCGGGAATCTGGGCAACGCGTCCCCGGCATCCGATACGGCGCCCGCCCTCATCGCGTACGGCGCGGAGGCCGTCATCCAGGGCCCGAAGGGGACGCGGCGCGTGCCGGTGGAGGAGTTCTTCGTCGGCCCGGGCCGGTCGGTCCTGGAGCCGGGGGAACTGCTGGTCGCGGTGGAGTTGCCGTCCCCGCAAGCCGGGGCCGGCGGCGCGTTCCTGAAAGTGGGCCGCGTGGCGGCGGACCTGGCGAAAGTCAGCGCGGCAGTGCTGCTGGTCCGGGAGGGGGACCGCATTGCCGACGCGCGGCTGGTCTTCGGGGCGGTGGCGCCGACGCCGCTGCGGGCCCGCCAGGCGGAGGCGGTACTGGTCGGCCAGCGGTTCGGCGAGGAGGTGGTCACCGAAGCCGCGCGGGTCGCCTCGGAGGAGGTCAGGCCGATAGACGATGTCCGCTCCACCGCATGGTACCGACGGGAACTGGTCCGCGTGCTGGCCTACGACGGCCTCTACCGGGCCTGGGAGCGGGCGGGCGAGTCGGCGGGGCCCTTTCCCGCCGCGCCTGCGGCCCCGCCCTCCGTCGCCGGCCTGCCCCGCGCGCTCCGCCACATCCGCGCCGACCAGGAGGTGGAGGTCCGCCTGACGGTGAACGGGGAGCGGCGGCGGGTATGGGTGGCCCCCAACGAACTGCTCCTCAACGTCCTGCGGGAGAAACTCTACCTGACCGGCGCCAAATACGGTTGCGGCATCGGCGAATGCAGCGCCTGCACCGTCCACGTGGACGGCCGCCTGGCCCTCTCCTGCCTGGTCCTGGCGGTGGCTGTAGACGGCAGCGAAATTCTGACGGTGGAAGGTCTGGCCGGACGGGACGGGAAACTTCACCCCCTGCAGGAGTCCTTCATCAGATATGCGGCCTTCCAGTGCGGCTACTGCACCCCCGGCATGCTGATGACGGCGAAGAGCCTGCTGGAGGAGGTCCCCCACCCCACCGAGGAGGACGTCCGGGACTACCTGAAGGGCAACCTCTGCCGCTGCACGGGGTACGCGGCGATTGTGCGGGCGGTGATGGGATATGCAAAGCAAATTTGATTTTGATTTGCAAAAATCTTGAATGCTTTGCAATTCGGAGTATAATACTTGCGATTGGCGTCATTAACCCACGCGGGAGGATGATATGACTGTGGTCAAATTGAGCCGTCGGAATCAGATGGTTCTTCCCAAAGCGGCCCGTGAAGCCCTGGGAGTGAAACCTGGCGGCCGACTCCTGGTGCTTATAGAAGGAAAAAGTGTTCGTTTAATTCCAGAGCCGGAAGACTGGAGTGAGTGGATATATGGACTGGGTGCCGAGGTCTGGAAATCTCAGGGAGGGGGTGAAGCGTTCCTGAAGGGAGAGCGGGGTTCATGGGAGAAGCAGAATTAGCCCAACGGCTTCGCCAGGCCAAACATATCGCATTAGACACCTCGGTCTTCATCTATGCCTTTGAACAGCATCCCTTGTACGGCCCTCTGGCCCATATCGTGTTTCGTGCCGTATCCACCGGACAATGTAGAGCGGTTGTTTCCATACTGGCATTGGGGGAAGTACTGGTCGGAGCCAAAAGGGCAGACGATGACCAATTAGTATCCCGTTATCGCGCCGTCTTCCAATATTTCCCTGGACTGGAAATGGTGGATGTAAACTGGACCGTCATAGAATGGGCTTCTGGACTTCGGGCCCGTTATGGCATTCCAATGCCGGATGCGATTCATCTTGGCACCGCTCTAGCCCGAGGGGCAACCCTCTTTGTTACCAACGATGCCCGATTAAAGCAGGTTACGGAGTTAGAAACGGTATTGCTATCCGAGTTCTTGGAAGGAGGCACCGATGCTACCGGAGTTTGAATTGTTGATGCCTCGGGCGCTTCCGGAGGCGCTGGAGATGCTGGCCGGGCGGGCGTCGGACGGGATGCCCATCGCCGGAGGGACCAACGTCATCCCGGACCTGCGGGGCGGCCGCTACCGGCCCGCGTGCCTGGTCAACGTCGCTGGCCTGCCGGAGTTGCGCGGCATTCGCTGGGAGGACGGCTTCCTGGTCATCGGTGGCGGCGTGACAATCGCCGAGGTCCTGGAGGACCCGCTGGTTGCGCAATTCGCCCCGGTGCTCCGGGAAGCCGCCAGGGTGCTGGCCAGCCCCTTGATCCGCAACCGGGCCACCGTCGCCGGGAACCTGGCCAACGCGTCCCCAGCGGCCGATATGGCCCCGCCGCTGCTGGTACTGGACGCGGAGGTAGAACTGACCAGCCGGGAGGGAAGCCGGCAGGTTCCGCTAAAGGACTTCTTCGTTCACGTCCGCCGGACCGTCCGCCAGCCCCACGAACTGATCACCGCCGTCCGTGTCCCCCTGCCCCCGGAGAGTTCCCGCGCCCGCTTCTTCAAGGTCGCCCTGCGCAAAGCGGATGCCATCGCTGTCATTAACGGTGCCGTACGGGTGGACTTGGCGGAGGACGGCCGCTGTCGGGCGGCGCGAATCGCCCTGGGCGCGGTCGCCCCGACGCCGATCCGGGCCTACGAGGCGGAGAAGGCGCTGGAGGGCCAGCCCCTCACGCCGGACGTCATCGCCGGGGCCGCCCGCCTGGCCGCGGAGGCCACCCGCCCCATTGACGACCTGCGCGGCTCTGCCGCCTACCGGCGGGCGGTGACGGAGGTAATGGTGCGGAGAGCGTTGGAGTGAGGAACCATGGAGCCCAAACTCATCACCCTGAAAATCAACGGACGGACTCACCAGGTCGCCCTGAAGCCCAACGTCACGCTGCTGTATGCCCTGCGGGACCTGGGCTACACGGACGTCAAGAACGGCTGCGAGAAGGGCGATTGTGGCGCCTGTGCGGTCCTGATGGACGGCCGGGCCGTCAACAGTTGCCTGGTACTGGCATGGCAGGCAGAGGGCGCCGAGATTGTCACCGCCGCCGGATTGGGGACGGCGGACCGCCCCCACCCCATCCAGGAGGCCCTGGCGGATAGCGGTGGCGTCCAGTGCGGTTTCTGCATTCCGGGCATCGTCGTCGCGGCAAAGGCGCTGCTGGACCGGAACCCTCACCCCACCGAGGAGGAAATCCGGGAGGCCATCTCCGGCAATCTGTGCCGCTGTACGGGGTACGGTCTCATTGTGGAGGGAATCCGGAGAATCACAGAATCAGCAGAATCAGTAGAATCAGCAGAATCATAGAATCACAGAATCAACAGATTCTTCCGATTCTTCTGATTCTCGTGATTCTTCTGATTCTCGTGATTCTTCTGATTCTTGTGATTCTTCTGATTCTCCTGATTCTCCCGATTCTCCCGATTCTCTAAAGAAAGGAGTCCTATGACCTACGAAGAATGGGAAGCCGGCGTCCACCCCCGCATCAAGCAGGAGACCATCTGGCAGTTCTACGGGTACCGGAAGGCCCTTTTCCTTTACGACCTCGCCTGGGCTGACTGTGACAGGTTGATGAATGACCGGAGGGGGAGGGCCATTGCGGATCAACTGATTCGCAGCGCCGGTTCCGTCTGTGCCAATCTGGAAGAAGGGCATGGGCGCGGCTACGGCAAAGAACGGGACTGGTTCTTCAACGTGGCGCTGGCCTCCGCCCGGGAGACCAAAGGCTGGTACTGGCGGGCCCGCCGGTTGCTCCCCCGGGAAGTCCTTGAGCATCGCCTGGCACTGGTGGACGAAGTCATCGCCCTCATCGTCACCGAACAACGGCAGCAACAATCCCGCCGCCCATCCCAGGCCCGGGCATCCCGTCGCTGATCCGCCAACTCTCCAACTCTCCGATTCTCTGATTCTCTGATTCTCTGATTCTCCTGATTCTCCGATTCTCTGATTCTCTGATTCCCTTCCCCAGGAGGAGCTATGGCCACCTTCAAAGTGATCGGCCGTCCGATTCGTCGGTTTGACGCCCTCAGCAAAGCCGTCGGCGCCACCCTCTTCGCCGACGATTTCAAGATGCCGGGCATGCTGCACGGCAAGGTCCTGCGCAGCCCCTACCCCTCGGCCCGCATCCTCCGCATAGACCCCAGCCGGGCCCGAGCGCTGCCCGGTGTCGTCTGTGTCCTCACCGCCGCCGACATCGGATACGCCAAAATGATTGCCGACATCCCCGGCCAGACCGGCCAGCGGGAGCGGCCCCGCTCCGAGACCCCCGTCCTGGCCTGGGACCGGGTCCGCTATAAGGGCGAGGCGGTGGCCCTGGTCGCAGCGGAGACGGAAGAGATTGCCGAAAAGGCCCTGAAACTCATTGACGTGGAGTATGAACCTCTGCCCGGCGTCTTTGACCCCCTGGAGGCGATGAAGCCAGGGGCACCCATTGTCTTTGAGCCCGATAACATCGTCGCCCGGTGGCGCATCCGTAAAGGCGACATAGAGGCCGGTTTCGCCGCCGCCGACCGCATCATAGAGAACACCTACCGGGTCCCCTTCGTAGAACACGCCTACCTGGAGCCCGAATCCGGTGTCGCCTGGGTGGACGAACGGGGTGTCATCAACATCCGCGTCTCCACCCAGGTGATGGAGCACTTCCGCACCGTCGCCCGGACGATCGGCGTGCCCCAGAACCGGGTGCGCATCCAGGGCGCCTTCGCCGGCGGTGGCTTCGGCGGCAAGGAGGACATCACCGTGGAGGTCTTCCTGGCCTTCCTGGCGATGCACACCCGCCGCCCCGTCCGCCTGGTCTACACCCGCGAAGAGTCCATCCTCGCCCATTCCAAGCGCCATCCGTGTATCCTGCGCTACCGGACCGGCGTCAAGTTGAACGGACGCATCACCGCGTTCCAGGCGGAACTGGTCGCCGACTCCGGCGCGTACCCGTATTTGACCCCCTACGTCTCCCTTTACTCCCACGTCATGGCGACGGGTCCGTACCGCATAGACAACGTCTGGGTGGACACCGTTGCGGTGGCGACCAACAACCCCTTTACCAGCGCGTTTCGCGGCTTCGGCGGCCCCCAGCCCTGCTTCGCCTACGAGCGGCAAATGGACGAAATCGCCCGTGCGCTGGGGCTGGACCCGCTGGAGGTGCGGCGGGTCAACTATCTCCGGACAGGGGACACAACCGGTACAGGCCAGGTCATTCAAAGTGCGGTTCTGCTGGAAGAGTCAGCCCGGCGGGCGCTGGAGGCGCTGGGCGAGCGGACGCCGGACCGGGGGCCCATCAAGATTGGGCGCGGATTTGCTTCGTACTTCCAGCCCTACGGCCGCATGATGTGGCTCCACGATACCTCCCAGGCCTGGGTGGGCCTGGAACTGGACGGGACGTTGGTCATTCGCTGCGGCGCACCGGACCCCGGCGGTGGGCAACTCTCCAGTCTCTGCCAGATCGCCAGCGAGGTCCTGGGCGTACCGATGGAGAATATCGTCGCCTACACCCCCGACACGGCGCTGACCCCTCTGGCGGGCACCACCACGGCCACCCGCCAACTCTACATGTCCGGCAATGCCGTCCTTCAGGCCGCAATGGCCATCCGGAAAACCCTTCTGGAGCGGGCGTCCAAATACTTTGAGGAGGCCCCGGAGGATTTGGACCTGGCGGATGGACAGGTCTTCGTCAAACATGACCCCGACCGCTCCATGCCGCTACCGGACCTGGTTCGCATCTGCGCAGCAGAAGGGCTACCCCTTTCTCACCTGGCACTGTTTAAGGCCCCCTTCCGGGATCCCCTAAACCCGGAGACCGGCCAGGGGGACGTCTTCCCGGACTTTACCTTCGGGACCTTCGCGGTGGAGGTGGCAGTGGACACGGAGACGGGGCAGGTGGAGGTCCTCAAAAGCGTGGCCTGCCACGATGTGGGCCGGGCCATCAACCCTGCCGCCGTCATCGGACAGGTCCAGGGGGGAGTGCACCAGGGGCTGGGGTACGCCCTGATGGAAAACCTCATCGTGGAGAAAGGAGAGATCAAAACCCCATCGCTCTCGGAGTACCTGATCCCGACGTCGCTGGACTACCCGCCGGCACAGGTTATTCTGCTGGAGTCAGGGACGGGGTTGGGGCCGTTTGGGGCGAAGGGCATCGGCGAGCCGGCACTGACGCCGGTCGCACCGGCGGTGGCGAACGCAGTGACGGACGCTATTGGGGTCCCGATGAACGAAATCCCCATCACGCCGGAGCGGGTGCTGAAAGCGCTGGGGAAACTGTAGCGGGGTCGTAACGATCAGGCGCCGACTGAAAAGGCCTTTCCGGGGCTTGTGG
>CALDFY010000016.1 GCA_937942115.1 uncultured Anaerolineae bacterium
AAGTTCGGGAGAGGGGAGGGGAGGAAGAGGGGGATTTTTGGCGGGCGGCAAAGCGCCCGCCCAAAAACCCCCTTTCTTCACCCCCCTTTCCCCAGAGCGGAGCGATGGGGAGAGGGGGGCAAGGGGGGTGAGGGGCAAAGAAGCCCATCGCCCGTCCAGAACGAGAGGGGCGTGAAAAAACCTACACTTGTGAGGGGGCAAGGGGGGGATGAGGGGGCAAAGTCCACCTCAGGCGATTGCCCAAATAATTTGTTAAACTGCAACAGCGGCGGGCGGAAGTTACAGGAGGAGGCATAACGTGCCCGGCACTTCCGAAAGTGCCGGGCACGTGAGCGGTTTTCCCAATGGAATTCGTCCGCGTCGTCGTTCTGACCCCGCTGGGGCCGGGCCCCACCCCGGCCTTTGACTACCACCTCCCCGAACCCCTGGAGGGACGGGTGGAGGTCGGCTCGCTGGTGCAGGTCCCCTTCGGTTCCCGCTCCCTCTATGGCGTCGTCGTGGAACGGCCCCCGGCCCCGGCGGTGGAGGAGACCCGCCCGGTGAGCGCGCTGGTGGACCCCCGGCCCGTCTTCCTCCCGGCCCAGATCGGTCTGGCCCGCTGGATCGCCGAACAGACCCTCTCCCCCCTCCACGAGTGCCTGCTGATGATGCTCCCGCCGGGCGTCGTCGGCCTGACCGACACCCGGCTGGAACTGGCCCCCGATGCGCCCTGCACCCTGCCCCCTGCGACCTGCGACCTGCGACCCTTAGAACGCCACCTGGTAGACCTCCTGCGCCGTCGCGGGCCGCTGACGGGCGCCCAGATAGACCAGGCCTTCCCCCGCTCCGATTGGCGCGCCGCCGCTGACCGCCTGGTCCGCCGCAAAATCCTCATCCGCACCCCCGTCCTGGCCCCGCCCCGCGCCCGCCCCCTCCAGGTGACCACCGTCCGCCTCCTCCCCGGCGCCGACGAGGACGCCCTGAAGGGCCTGCGCGCCCCCATCTACCGGGCCGTCCTGGAATTCTTGCGCGCCGAGGGCGGGCCCGTGGACGTGAGTTGGGTCTACGCGCAGACCGGATGCACCCGTCAGCACCTGAATCAGTTGTACCGGCGCGGGCTGGTGGTCTTTGACCTGGAGGAACGCTGGCGGGACCCCCTGGAGGGCCGGGTCTTCCTGCCCACCGAACCGCTCCCCCTCACCCCCGACCAGCAGGCCGCCTGGGACGAAATCCGGCCTGCCCTTGCCGGTAGCGAGGCACGAAGCGAAGCGGAGTGCCGTGCGACCTTTCTCTTATACGGCGTCACCGGCTCCGGCAAGACGGAACTCTACCTGCGCGCGGTGGGGGAGACCCTGGCGCGGGGCCGCAAAGCCATCGTCCTGGTACCCGAAATCAGCCTCACCCCCCAGACGGTGGCCCGCTTCGCCGCCCGGTTCCCCGGCCGGGTGACCGTCCTCCACAGCAGGATGCGGGAGGGAGAACGGTACGACGTCTGGCGGCGGGCCCGGGCCGGGCTGGTGGACGTGGTCATCGGCCCCCGCTCCGCCCTCTTCGCCCCGCTGGACCCGCTGGGCCTCATCATCGTGGACGAGGAGCACGACCCCTCGTACAAGCAGGCTTCCCGCCCGGCCTACCACGCGCGGGAGGCGGCGCTGGAACTGGCCCGCCGGACCGGCGCCGTCGTCATCCTGGGCTCGGCGACCCCCAGCCTGGAGTCGTACCTGCGGGCCGGACGGGGGGAATTCCGGTTGCTGGTGCTGGGACGCCGTATCCTGGGCCACCATCAGCGCCTCTCCGACCTCCAGGCCGTCTACGGCGTCTCCCAGACCCGCTACCGGCCCCTGGCGGACGGCCCCTCCGGAGCCCGCTACTTGGACCTTCCCCCCGTCCAGGTGGTGGACATGCGGGCCGAACTGCGGGCGGGGAACCGCTCCATCTTCAGCCGGGCCCTCCAGCGGAGCGTGGATGAAGCGCTGGCGCGCGGGGAGCAGGTCATCCTCTTCCTGAACCGGCGCGGCACGGCGACGCATACGTTCTGCCGCGCCTGCGGCTACGTGGCCCGTTGCCCCCGCTGCGATGTCCCCCTGACCTTTCATAGCGACGGCGGCCAACTGGTCTGCCACCACTGTGGGCGGCGGGAGCCGATGCCGGAGGAGTGTCCCCGCTGCGGCTCTTCGGCCATCCGCCCCTTTGGGCTGGGGACGGCGGGGCTGGAGGAGGCCGTCCGGGAACGCTGGCCCGGCGCGCGCGTCCTGCGCTGGGACCGGGATACGGCTCGCACCGCGCAGGCCCACTGGAACATCCTCCAGGTCTTCTCCGACGGGGGGGCGGACATCCTGGTGGGGACGCAGATGATCGCGAAGGGGTTGGACCTCCCGCTGGTGACGGTGGTGGGGGTGATTTCGGCGGATACCGCGCTGCACCTGCCCGATTTCCGCGCCGCTGAGCGGACCTTCCAGTTGCTGGAGCAGGTGGCCGGGCGGGCTGGACGGGGGCTGATGGGCGGCCGGGTCGTCCTCCAGACCTACCACCCCGACCACTACGCCATCACTGCGGTGGAGCACCACGACTACCTGGGGTTTGTACAGAGGGAACTGGAGTTTCGGCGGGAGGCGGGGTATCCCCCGTACGTCCGGCTGGCCCGTCTGCTCTACCGGCACACCGACGCCCGTCGGGCAGAGGTGGCGGCGCGGGATTTGGGGGAACGCCTGCGGGAGGCGCTGCGGCGCTCCGGCCTTCCCGTCACCGACCTCATCGGCCCCGTCCCCTGTTTCTTCGCCCGACTGCGGGGGTACTACCGCTGGCAGATGGTCCTCCGCCACCCCGACCCGCCGTCCTTCCTGCGCTCTATCCCCATCCCCCGGGACTGGCTGGTCGACGTGGACCCGGTAGAGTTGTTGTAGCGCAGGCCGCCAGGCCGGTACAGGCGAACCGCCTGCGCTACAGCGCCCTTCGGAGCCGACGGAGGAAGGTACCGGTGCGGATGTCCTGCTCCAGGTGGTAGGTGAGGTAGTGGTGCATGGCCCGCTCCACCTCCGTCAGCAGGGCCGGGGGGACGCGCAGTTCCCGCAGACGGGCAAAGGGCAACCGCTGGCAGGCGCGCAGTAATCCCAGCGCGGCTGGGGAGAGGGGCATCACCCCCGGACGGGCCGCCGAAGCCTGAAAACACTCCGCGCAGAGCGCCCCGCCCCGCTCCGGGTCCAGCCCCAGCGGGTTGCGCCCCCTCACCGACAGCGGACGCCCGCAGAGATGCCCCTCCCTCTCCCCCATACACCGTCCCCATTCGGGCCGAAAGCCCACCAGCGCCAGCAACCGCTGTTCGTAGGCCCGCGCCAGCAGGTCCAGCGCCGAAGAGGGGGATTCCCCCACCTCTATCTGGCTCAGGTAATCCAGTGTCCGGCTCATGAGATCAAAGAGGGCCGGCCCCCCCTCATCCTCGGCGACAAAGCGGTCGTAGAGTTCGGTCACGTAGCGGGCATACGTGCCCCGGACCAGGTCTCCCCGCAGCGCCGCGTGGGGGTCCAGCGCCTCCGCCTGGCTGACCACGTCCCAGGAGGATGGGCTGCGGGCCACGACCATCCGGACCCGGGCGAAGAGTTCCAGGTGTCCGGCCTTCCGGCTGCTGGGCTTCCGGGCCCCCTTCGCGATGACGACCCGTTTCCCCTGGGGCGTGCAGAGGGTTAAGACTCGGTCCGCTTCCCCCTGATCCCGCCGCCGGACGATAATCGCTTCGGTGGTGTAGAGACGTTCACCGCCGGTCATGCTCCCCGCGTTCCATCAGGGCCTGCCAGGCCGCCTCCACCTGTGCGCGGGTCTCTTCCAGCGACCCGTCGGTGGAGATGACGATGTCGGCCCGGGCGATTTTGGCCTCCTGGGGCGGCTGCGCGCGCACCCGCAACTCCGCTTCCTGACGGGTCAGGCCCCGGTCGGCCATCAGCCGCCGGACCTGCTCCTCAAACGGACATGTGGTCACCCAGAGAGCGTCAAAGCCCTCGGCCATCCCCGACTCTATCAGTTTGATGGCTTCCACCACGACCACTAAAGTCGGCGCGGCGGCGATGCGGCGGGCTACCTCCTCCAGCACCGCCGGGTGGACGATGGCCTCCAATCGGGCCAGCGCCTGGGGGTCGGAAAAGACCATCGCACCCAGACGGGCGCGGTCAATCTCCCCGTCGGGCCGGAGGACCTGGGGGCCGAAAGCCTCCACCACCGCCCGATGGACAGGGGTTCCGGCCCGCATCACTTCGTGGGCCACCCGGTCGGCGTCAATGACCGTCGCCCCCAGGTCCCGCAGCATGCGGGCCACGGTGGATTTTCCCGTCGCGATGTTGCCGGTCAGGCCGATGATGTAGGGCATCTCTGTCGGCTCAGGGACAAAGCCGCAGTTGCTTTGGGTGCTTCGCGATTATACCCCATGTTGAAGATATGGGGTAGGGACGGGTGGAGGGATGACCATTTTCTCATCCCTCCCCCGGCCCTTCACCTCACCCCCGACCCCTGTAAGCGTTAACTTAAGGTTAGATCCGTCTCTCTGTTTCCTGCCGCCCTGGGCGCCGATGGGAAATCGGCCTCCCCTGGGGGCAACCGCGAGGGTTGCCCCTACGCTTTGCGCCGGGCGTCAACCTGCGTTGACGCCCTTCTCCGGAGGTCGGTGAAGACCGACCTCCTGGCCGAAGGCCCAGGGCGGCT
>CALDFY010000017.1 GCA_937942115.1 uncultured Anaerolineae bacterium
TCCGCTGCGCTTCGTGCCTCACTACGAACGGGACGGCACTCCGCTGCGCTTCGTGCCTCACTACGAACGGGACGGCACTCCGCTGCGCTTCGTGCCTCACTGCGAACGGGACGGCACTCCGCTGCGCTTCGTGCCTCACTACGAACGGGACGGCACTCCGCTGCGCTTCGTGCCTCACTACGAACGGGACGGCACTCCGCTGCGCTTCGTGCCTCACTACGAACGGGAAGGGATTTGCTTTTCCGCCAGGCGGGCAAGTTTGGGCTCCACCTCCCGCCAGGAGATACGGGTGAGGCCCAGTTTCTGCCGCAGTTGCTCCGGGGGCATGCCCTCCCGATAGTCCCGTACGGCACAGGTCCAGCGCAACGTCTCAAAGGAGAGGCCCTCGGGCAGCCCGGCCTGCTGGGCCACGTCGTCCAGCACGTACTCCAGGTTGCGCGCGGTGCAGGGAAACAGTCGGTCCTGGGGGTCGTACCGGGCGCGGTATTCGGCCAGCACCGTCGGCCATTCGGCGGGGAGCGGGAGACGCCGTTCTTTGTGCTTGCGGCGCCGGCTGGCGTACCGCACCCACAACATCGGCCGTGCCGGGTCGGAGAGGTCTATGTGGTCCAGCGCAATGTTCATACATTCGCCCTTTTTGATGCCGGTATGCAGTAGCAGGGTTATCAGAAGATGCGGTCGGGGGTCGGGCGGGTCGCGGCGGCGCATGGCCTCCGTCACCTCTAACAAGCGGGCTACCTCCTCGTCGCTGAGCACCCGGGGCGGCCCCGTCAGGACGGGGCGGTGGATCACCGGCGCGGCGGGGTCCTCCGGCAGGACGCCGGTCTCCGCCAGCCAGCCGAAGAAGACCTTCAGCGTCGTGATCCGGCGGGAGAGGGACTTGGGCGTGCAGGGGACATCCCGCTCGTCGGTGAGCCAGTGGACGAAGCGGTTCAGGTCGCGGGTGCCGATGTCGCCCAAGGCCCGGTCCATGCCCAGGTATTCGCCCAGGATGCGCAGGTCGGAGGTGAAGGAGCGAATGGTGTGCTCGCTGAAGTCCCGCGCGCGCATGTAGTCCTGAAAGGCCGGAAGGGCCTCTTGCAGGGACGAGCGCGCGGTCAGGCCGACGCCTTCCGTCATCGCGTTTCCCCTCAATTTTCTCACACAGAGGCACAAAGACACAGAGATTTTATATTTTTCTTTGTGTCCTTTGTGTCTTCGTGTGAAACCGATCAGCCGGCGCGGCGGCGCAGGAAGGCGGGAATCTCCAGGTCGTCCTTATCAAAGACCGGCAGTGGGCGCTCCACGGTCTCCCGTGCGGGGACCCGGGCCGCCTTCTGCGGGCGCTGCCCGGCGTCAAAGCCGGTGGCGATGAGGGTGATGCGCACCCGGTCGCCCATTTCCTCGTCAATCACCGCGCCGAACCGCAGGTCTACATCGGGATGCGCCGTCTCCCGGATGACCGTCGCCGCCTCGTAGACCTCGTGCAGGGAGAGGTCCGGGCCGCCGGTGATGTTGAAGAGGATGCGCTGGGCGCCGTCAATGGTGATGTCCAGCAGGCGGTTGGAAATGGCCTGCTGGGCCGCCTCCTGCGCCCGGTTCTCGCCGCTGCCCTGGCCCACCGCCATCAGCGCCGCGCCGCCCTCGGACATCACTGCCCGGACGTCGTTGAAGTCCAGGTTGATGAGGCCGGGGACGGTGATGACCTCGGATATGGCCTGGATGCCCTGCCGGAGCACATCGTCGGCCAGGCGGAAGGCGTCCTGCAAGGAGACCCGTTTCTCCACAATCTCCAGCAGGCGGTCGTTGGGGATGACGATGAGGGTATCCACCTGCTCCTTCAGGGCCTCAATGCCCGCCGCCGCCAGTTCGGCCCGCTTCTTCCCTTCAAAGAAGAAGGGGCGGGTGACGATGCCAATGGTCAGGGCGTTCATCTCGCGGGCGATTTTGGCGACGACGGGCGAGGCGCCGGTCCCCGTCCCGCCACCCATCCCAGCGGTGATGAAGACCATGTCGGAGCCCTCCAGGACCTGGTAGAGTTCGTCCACGGACTCCTCGGCGGCCTTGCGGCCCAGTTCCGGGTTGCCGCCAACGCCCAGCCCGCGCGTCAGTTTGTCGCCGATGCGCACGCGGGTGGGCGCGTTGGAGAGCATGAGGGCCTGGGCATCCGTGTTGACGGCGATGAAGTCCACCCCGACGATGCCCGTTTCTATCATCCGGTTGACGGCGTTGCTCCCGCCGCCGCCAACCCCGACCACACGGATTCGGGCGAAGTTCTCGGACGGTTTCATGAGCGACCTCCAGGATGTGGGATTTGAAAAGTGAAGCGCGAAGCGTGAAACGTGAAATTGATTCTCCTGATTCTCCTGATTCTCCTGATTCTCCTGATTCTCCGATTCTCCGATTCTCTGATTCTCCGATTCTCCTACCCCGGCAGCAGCGCGCGCAGCCACTCCCGGAGCCGTTTCCCCAGTGATGGCTCCCCTTTGGGCAATGGGCGGCGGATGTCGGCGGTCATCCCCCAGCCCATCAGGCCGGCGGCGACGGCGAAGGCCGGCCCGCCGATCCGGTCCACCAGCCCTACCAGCCCCTGCGGGCGGCCCACCCGGACCGGCAGTCCCAGCACCTCCCGCGCCAGTTCCGGCATACCGGGCAACTGGGCCACCCCACCGCAGAGGACGACGCCTGCCGGAAGCAGGCCGTCGTAGCCGGAACGTTTGATGTCCGTCTGAACCATCTCCAGAATCTCCACCGCGCGGGCCTCAATGATTTCCGCCATCTTCCATCGGGGAAGCATCTGCGGGCCGCTCTCGCCGAACGGCTCCGCCGGGAACCGCTCGTCCTGGCCCACCTGCGCAGGCCGGGCATGGCCGTAGCGAATCTTGACCTGCTCAGCGACCTCGGTGGGCAGCCGCAGGCCAATGGCGATGTCGCTGGTGATGTACTCCCCGCCGATACCCAGCGACGCCGTATGCCAGACCGTCCCGTCAATGAAAATCGCGATGTCGGTGGTACCGCTCCCGATGTCCACCAACACCACCCCGACCTCCCGCTCGTTTTCGGTGAGGACGGCGTCCCCCGCCGCCAGTGGGCCCAGGACCATCTCCTCCACCTCCACCCCCGCGCCGGCGATGCACTTGACCAGATTCTGGATCGCCATAGAGGACGCTGTAATCACGTGAGCCTCCACCTCCAGCCGGAACCCGTGCATCCCGACCGGGTCCCGGATTCCTTCCTGCCCGTCCACGATGTAGTGGCGCGGGATAATGTGGAGTAGTTCCCGGTTGTACGGTATGGCGACAGCGCCCGCCGCGTCCAGGGCCCGGTCTATATCCTCCACTGCGATCCCCTCCTCCCGGCGCGGGACGGCGATGACCCCCCGGCTATTGAGCGACGCGATGTGCGGGCCGCTGAGGCTGACGTAGGCTCGCTCAATCCGGTAGCCGGACGACCGTTCCGCCTCCTGGACCGACGCGCTGATTGCAGCCGTCGCCTCGGTCAGGTTGACAACGGAGCCCTTGCGCAGGCCGCGTGAAGGGACGATGCCGACGCCGATGATGCGCAGGCCCACGTCCTCCCGGATTTCTCCGACCAGGGTACAGATTTTGCTGGAACCCACATCTATCCCGACGACCGTCTGCTCCATACGGCCCTCCGGCTATCAACCTGTTCGGGACGCAGATGAACGCAGAAATCCGCAGATTTTATCCTTTTTTATCTGCGTTCCATCTGCGTTTATTTGCGTTTTATTCTTCATTGGTCACCGAATAGTACGGTGCATCCGGGAAGCGGACGTCTACGAATTTGGGTGTGATGCCCTTTGCCAGCAGATGGGCCCGGATTTTCAGGTAGACCTGGAGCCGACGGGCCATACCCTGCCCCTGGCCCAGGACCACCCGCCAGCCCGCCGGGTCTTCCAGCACCAGCCCGCGACCGGGCCGGTAGAGGACGGGGCCCGGGCGGACTCCCAGCCGCTCCAGTTCCTCCAGCCCGACCAGCACGTCCCGGGCGACCAGCCCTCTCTCATCGGTGGGCAGCGGCCCGCTGACCTGCCATTTTCCCGCCAGTTGAGGCGCGGACTGACAGCCGGCGACACACGGAAAGGCGCCGCCAGCGCGGTCCACCCAGTAGACCATCCCGCCCTGCTCCCAGGCCGCCACTGGCTCCCGTTCGGTGACGGCGATGACGCAGCGGGCCGGGAGTCCGCAGGAGACCCGCACCCGTTCCACGGACGGAATCGCTTCCAGGATGCGCTGTTCTGCCGCGCGGGGGTTGGCCCAGAGAATGTGCAACCGCTCCAGCCCGCTGGCGGCGAAAACGGCCTCTGCCGGGACCCGCTGGGCCCCTATGACCTGCGCGCTGGTCACATAGAACTGGGGGCTGAAGGCAAACCACAGAACCAGCCCCAGCAGGGCTATGCCTCCCACGCTGCCCAGCGCGACCGCCGGGCGCGCGGCCACCGGCCGTTCCGCCACCCGGCTTCCGATCACCAGCGGGACGCTCTG
>CALDFY010000018.1 GCA_937942115.1 uncultured Anaerolineae bacterium
TCATCTCACGATCACATCCCCGGGCAGCGGGGGGACGAGTTCCAGGGTCCCCCGGTATTCCTCCACAACGCCGGTCACCTGGACCTGAGCGCCGGGGGCCAGCCGCTCCCGGCCCGCCACCCGCTCGTAGATGTTGCTCCAGAGCAGGACCAGTATCTCCCCGCTCCCGTCGTCCACCCATATCCGGTAGCCCTGGGAGAAGGGTTCGCTTCGGGTGACGGTCCCCTCTACGGTCACCGTCGTGCCCCGGTCGGCGGGGGTGATGGCGGCAATCTCCCGCCGGGGCGGAGGTTC
Organism: uncultured Anaerolineae bacterium; assembly: GCA_937942115.1. Lineage (GTDB taxonomy): Bacteria > Chloroflexota > Anaerolineae > B4-G1 > DUEL01 > SpSt-77. The sequence continues at coordinate 295 of CALDFY010000018.1, forward strand.
CGCCGCCTGGATGACGGCCACATCGGCCCCCCGGCCGGGCACCACTTCCCGCCGGCCCCGGTACTCCTCCAGTTCGCCCGTCCCGCGGAGCCGCGCGCCCTCCCGCAGGCCGGAAGGGTCGGGCAGTTCGTCGTAGACCGAAAGCCACAGGAGCAGGACGACCTGCCCGGTGCCGTCGTCCAGGGTGAGGCGGAAGCCGTTCTGGAAGGATTCGGCCCCTGTGACGGTCCCCTCCACGGTCACCCGCGCCCCGAGGGGTTGCTCCGCCAGCGCGCCGATAGGGAGCATGCGGGCCGACCGGGCCGCCGTCACCAAAACCACATCGCGCGGGGAGACGGGGACCACCTCCAGGGTGTTCCGGTAGAGGGAGACCTCGCCGGTCACTTCCAGTTCCGCGTCGGCCTGGAGGGACGAGGGGTCGGGGAGGGCGCGGTACAGGTCCCGCCAGAGGAGGACGGTCACCGAGCCGGAATCGTCCTCCAGGAGCAGGCGGTATCCGGCGGAGAACGGTTCGGCCTCACGGACGGTCCCCCGGACGGTGACCAGTCGGCCCTCGTCGGCGGCGGAGAGGGTGCCGATGGGCCGCGTCTCGGCAATGGGGACCGTCTCCTCCAGCAGAACGATATCCCCTACCGACGGCGGGACCAGTTGGGGGGTGTTCCGGTAGAGGGAGACGGTGGCGGTCACTTCCAGGGATTGGCCCACCTCCGGGGGGCGGAAGTCTCCGGTCAGGTACTGGAGACTGGCATCCACCGCCAGGTCTATGGTGCCGGTGGCGTCCCGCAGGGTGATGAGGATGAGGCCGGAGTAGGGCTCGCGGACGTTCCGGACCCGGCCCCGGACGCGGACCCGCCGGAGGGCGTCGGCGGCGGTGATGGAGCCGACGGTGCGCCCCTCCGCTTCCGGGCGCAGGATGTGCAGGTGGTCGGGGACGTTGAGGGTGAGGGAGACGTTCTCTTCCCGGACCCGCAGGGTGCCGGCGACGGTGACCCAGTCGCCCAGGGCGGGGATTTGCCCGGCGGCGCGCAGGCTATCCACCACGTCGCGGAAGGCCCAGATGCGCATCTCGCCGGTGTCGTCCGCCACGGTGAAGGAGAGGGAGCGGGAATCGGGGTTGTAGGTGGGGCCGCGCACCACCTGCCCGGCAATCTCCACGTAGGCGAAGTTCATGGTAGCGGAGGCCTGGCCGATGGAGATGTGGGGCAGGGGGAGGCGGGTGGCGGCGACCCACAGCAGGGCCAGCCCGAGGGTGGCCAGCAGGAGGGCGGCCCATTTCACCGCGCGCAGGGAGACGCGGGGAGCCCGCCGGGCGCCGCAGTAGGGGCAGGTTTCGTATGGACCGACGTATCGTCCGCAACTGGGGCAGTGGGCCATAGGTTTTCCCTCGCACCAGGACATGAAGGCGCGATGTCGGCAAATTTAAAATGAACGTAACTACCTACGCCAGGGGCTAAAAGCCCAATGGCACTACCTTTTTCGGCGCGCTTGCCTCACCCCTCCCCTTCCCCCCTCCCCCAAGCGCAGCGATGGAGGAGGGGGGATAAAGGGGGGTGGGGGCAAATGTTCGCACCATTGGGCGAAAAGCCCCTGGCTCAGATGCGAAGCCCCTGAAAGGGGCTTCCGGATAGCCGGTCAGGGCTTTGGTATCTGAGCCTGCCGCTTCAGCGGTGGGCGGAAGTGGGCATCCGAGCCATCAGGGTAGGTAGTTACCGCAGGTGCTGCTACAGGGTCAGGGGCGGGCGGTATTCGCCCCAGACCTGCCGCAGGACACCGCAAATCTCGCCCAGGGTGCAATCCGCCTCCACTGCGGCGATGAAGAGGGGCATCAGCGGCTCATCGGGGGCGCGGGCCGCCGCCTCCACGCGGGCCAGCATCGCCGAGACCCGCTCCGGGTCCCGGCGGGCCCGCAGCGCGGCCAGCCGCTCCCGCTGGCGGGCCTCCACCGCCGGGTCCACCACCAGCCGCTTCAGGCGACGGCTCTCCTCTTCTATCTGGTAAGCATTCACCCCTACCACAATCCGCTCTCCCCTCTCCACCGCCTGCTGGTAGCGGTAGGCCGCGTCGGCGATTTCCTGCTGGATGTAGCCCTGTTCAATGGCGACCAGGACGCCTCCCATCGCGTCTATCTTGTCAATGTACGCCTGGGCCTGGCGTTCTATCTCGCCGGTCAGGTACTCCACCACGTAGGAGCCGGCCAGGGGGTCTACGGTGTTGGCGACGCCCGATTCGTGGGCGATAATCTGCTGGGTGCGCAGCGCGATGCGGACCGACTCCTCGGTGGGAAGCCACAGGGCCTCGTCCAGGGAGTTGGTGTGGAGGGATTGGGTCCCGCCCAGGACCGCCGCCAGGGCTTGGAGGGTCACCCGGACGACGTTGAGTTCCGGCTGCTGCGCGGTGAGGGTACAGCCCGCCGTCTGGGTGTGGAAGCGGAGCATGCAGGAGCGGGGGTCTTTCGCACCGAACCGCTCCCGCATAATGCGGGCCCACAGGCGACGAGCGGCGCGGAACTTCGCCACCTCCTCCAGAAAGTCGTTGTGGGCGTTGAAGAAGAACGAGAGGCGTGGCGCAAACGCGTCCACGTCCAGCCCGGCGTCTATGGCCGCCTGGACGTAGGCGATGCCGTTGGCCAGGGTGAAGGCGACCTCCTGAACCGCTGTGGAGCCGGCCTCGCGAATGTGGTAGCCGCTAATGCTGATGGTGTTCCACTCCGGCACTTCCGTCGCACAGTAGCGGATGAGGTCGGTCACCAGGCGCATGGAGGGCCGGGGCGGGAAGATGTAGGTGCCCCGGGCGATGTACTCCTTCAGAATGTCGTTCTGGACCGTGCCGCGCAGCCGTTTGGGGTCCACCCCCTGCTCTTTGGCAACGGCGATATACATCGCCAGCAGAATCGCCGCCGGAGCGTTGATGGTCATGGAGGTGCTGATCTGGTCCAGGGGGATGCCGTTGAAGAGGACCCGCATGTCGTCCAGACTGCTGATAGAAACGCCCACTTTGCCCACCTCGCCGGAAGCCAGGGGGTCGTCCGCATCGTAGCCCAACTGGGTGGGGAGGTCAAAGGCCACGGAGAGACCGGTCTGCCCCTGGGCCAGCAGGTAGCGGTAACGGGCGTTGGATTCCTCGGCGGTGGCGTATCCGGCATACTGGCGCATCGTCCAGAGCCGCCCCCGGTACATCGTCGGCTGGACGCCCCGGGTGAACGGGTACTCGCCGGGGAAGCCCAGGTCCTGCAGGTAGTCCACCGGTACATCGGCGGGGGTGTAAATACGGTCCAGCGGGATGCCGGAGAGGGTCTCAAACCGTTCCTGCCGTTCGGGAAACCGCCGGAGGGTCGGTTCCAGGGTTCGCTTTTCCCATTCCTTACGGGCACGGGTCAGGTCGTCCATCGGGCCTCCTGGAGGAGAATCGGAGAATCAAGGATGGAAGGGCACGGGCTGTTGATAATATACCGCGAAAGTGGAATCTGGTCAAAGACTGGGGTTCAGACACTGGTTGGATTCCTCACCCCTCCCCCGATCCCCTATAGCGTTAACTTCCCGTAACTACCTACGCCAGGGGCTAAAAGCCCAATGGTGCGAACATTTGGGGTTTTAAGGAATGCCGTATACTGGCAAGAAGGCCACTTTTGCCCCATCCCTCTTTATCCCCCTCCCCCATTGCTGCGCTTGGGGGAAGGGGAATGGGGGTTTTGCGGCGGCCGAAGGCCG
>CALDFY010000019.1 GCA_937942115.1 uncultured Anaerolineae bacterium
CCTGGCGGCCTGCGCTACAACACCGGTAGCGCAGGCTGTTAGCCTGCATACAGGCCTGGCGGCCTGCGCTACATTTTGGTGGCCTGGTGGCCTGCGCTACATTTTGAACACCGATAAGGATAGCACGGAACGCTGGATTTGGCAACAGGGCCGCATGGTGAACGGCGAAGAGAGGCGGTACATTGTTGACAAAGCGATAAGGGATGATACGATGATACAATGAACACCGAGACAAAACGTGGAGGGCGAGATGGCGCAGATACGAATTGGAGCACGGGAGGCCCGCGAGCGGTTCGCCGACCTGCTGGGCCGGGTTCACTACGGCGGGGAAACGGTCATTGTGGAACGCTCCGGCAAACCGATGGTCGCGATGATCCCGGTGGAGACTTACGAGCGACTGGTTGCCGAACGGGAGGCCCGCTTTCGGGTGTTGAACCGGATTCGGGCACGGCTGCCGGAGGTCCCGCCGGTGGAGGTGGAGCGGGACGTGGCCGAGGCCGTAGCCGCCGTGAGGGCCGCCGATGCAGAAAATTGTCCTTGATACCCAGTTGTAACCGAAGCGTAATCCATACCCTGGCGGGGCGATGTATAATCAATTAAGGTAACAACAGCGCAGGCGAAAGGAGGTGGCCCGATGAATGGGAGAACTCTTTCTAAACCCGTCGCGGCGGGCCTGGCGGGCGTCCTGCTGCTCCTCCTCTGTTTTCTGGCCCTGGGGCCGCCGACCGCCGCCGGCCCCCCGACCCTGACCGTTCAGAGCGCCGCCGCTGGCATTACCCTCACCAAATCCGCCCCACCCCTTGTCTACCAGAACTGGCCCAACCTCATCCGCATCCCCTACACCCTGACCCTTCAGAACCCCCAGAACCGCACCGTCGCCGCCGAAGCCGTCATCACCGATGACCTCCCGCCCGGCGGCATACTGGAAAGCGGGACCACCGGCCCCGATTGGGCGGCCGTCCTGGTGGCCGGCAGCACGGCGGTCACCTATACGTCCAAGCGAGCCCTCTCGGATACCCTCTCTCTGGTCGGGACGTACTCCGCCCTCTTCACCCCGCCCTTCCGGGACGGCGCGCCGGTCGTCAACGCGGCCTACTGTTTCAGCGGGACGGTGGACGGCACGCCGCGCGCCTTCTGCGAGGCCGCGCCAGTCACCACCACCGTCCGGGCGCCGGATTTCGGGCTGGCGGTGGGGACGACCGGGCCGGTCTGCGCGGGCGGGCGGGTCACCTACACCCTCACCGTCACCAATCCCGGCGGCGTGGCGACGACGGTCCCCTTCACCCTGACCGGCGGGATGCCCCCCGCGCTGACGGTGGACCCGGGGACGGTCTCCGATGGCGGCGTCTGGGTCTCCCCGACGGTCACCTGGACCGTCCCGACGGCCCTGGCGGCCTCCGGCGGGAACGCCATTACCCGCACCTTCGCCGTCACCGTCGCGCCGGGCACGCCGCACGGCGCCCTCCTGACCACCACCTACCGCTTCACCAGCCCGGAGGTTCTGCCCAACGTCTCCCTCTGGGAGCACGGACTGGCGGTCGTCCGCACCACCGCCGCCTTCACCCACACCGCCCCGGTCTGCCACGGCCGCCTGGTCGGCTTCACCAACCTCAGCCAGAACGCGACCGCGTACCAGTGGAACTTCGGCGACGGCTCGCCCGTCGTCACCGAGACCCACCCGACCCACCTCTACGCCGGCCCTGGCACGTACACCGCCATCCTGACCGCCACCGGCCCCTGCGGCGCCGATGTGGCCACGTCCACGGTGACGGTCCATCCCCTCCCCTCGCCGAACCTCCTCATCGTCCCCAGCCCCACGCAGGTGGGCATCTCCACCGGCTTCTGGGACATCGGCAGCGGCGGGCAGGAGTGGCTCTGGGATTTCGGGGACGGTTTCACCGCCCATACGACTGTCCCCTCCACCACTCACGTCTACACCCGCACGGGCGGCATTGTCGCCAGCGTGACCGCCATCGCTGCCACCGGCTGCATGAGCACATCCTTCCGCGCGCTGACGGTGGAGCCGGGCCCGCCCTGTTCGGTGGCCCTGACGGCCCCCTCTATGGCGCGGGTCGGCACCGCTGTGGAGGTGCGCGCGACCGTCAGCGACTGCTTCGGGAACCCGGTGCGGAACGGGACGGTGGTCACCTTCGCGGCCCGCCCGCCCGCCACAGTGGCCCCGGTCACCGACACCACCCGGGGCGGCGTGGCCCAGACGTCCGTCTCCTCCACCGTGACCGGAACGGTGACGGTGACGGGCACCGCCGACGCCGTCTCCGGCACCGCGACCATCCGGTTCGTCACTGTCGGGCCGGTGTACCTGCCCCTGGTGATGCGGTCGTTCCCGCCCGCGCCCTTCTGCGCGCCCCAGCGGGTCGCCACACTGGACGCCGGGCCCTACCCCTCCGCCGTGGCGATAGACCCGGCGGGCCACCGGGCCTTCATCGCCCACATCCAGGGCGTCCGGGTGATAGACACCGTCCACCACACCGTGATTACGGACGTCCGATCGTTCGGCAACGCCTTTGGCATCGCCTACGACCCGGAGCACAACCGCATCTGGGTGACGACGCGGGACGCCACCCCCGGGCGCGTGCGGGTGCTGGACGGGAACACGTACGCGCTGCTGGCGACGCTTCCGGCGGGCAACGGCGTCCATTCGGTGGCCTACAACCCCAACACCGACCGGGTCTACGTCAGCAACTTCGGCAGCGGGACGGTGGGGGTCTACAATGCCGTCACCCCGGCGCTGATCGCCACCCTGACCGGCTTCGGCGAACCCGCGCATATCGCCGTCAACGCCGTCACCAACAAAATCTACGTGGCGGACCACGGGACTTTCAAGGGGGTGGCGGTCATTGACGGCGCTACCCACGCCTGGCACTATATCCAGTCCACCAATCCGGCGCTGGTCCTGCTGGATGCTTACGGCGTGACGGTGGATACAACCCGCAACCGGGTCTACGCGACCGGCATCTCCCAGGGCCGCATCGCGTTGATAGACGGAGGGACGGATGCCATCGTCGGGGCCATGGACATCCGCCGGGAGGGGGGTGCCCACGTGCCGCTGCGGGTGATTGCCGTTAACCCCCGCATCGGCGCCTACGGCCACCTGTGGACGGTGACCTCGGAGGAGGACGGGGGGCAGAATCAGGTGTTGCTCATCCCGGTCTGGGAGATGGGCACGCCGACGCCGGTGCCGCTGGACCTGCCGCCGTTCCCGCTGGACGGGATCGCGCTGGACCCGGCGGCGAACCAGGTGTGGGTGACCAGCGTCGGGAGTGGGAAGGTCACCATCGTCCAGGACGGGGAGCCCCTCTGCCTGACGCCGTTCTCGGCGGAGCGGATGTTCCGCATCCGGCGGGTGCCGTGAGGGGCCTCACCCATGATCGTTAACTTAAGGGTTAGATTCGGCTCTCTGCTTCCCGCCGCCCTGGGCGCCGATTGGAAATCGGCCTCCCCTGGGGGCAACCGCGAGGGTTGCCCCTACGCTTCGCGCCGGGCGTCAACTTGCGTTGACGCCCCTCTCAGGGGGGTCGGCGAAGGCCGACCTTGTTGCGAATGAAGGGAAGTAACCTGGCCGAAGGCCCAGGGCGGCTGACTTCCGTCGGCTTCCGGGGCGGTGACCCAACCGGCGCAACCCCTTAAGTTAACGCTGATGGGGGCCTCACCCCACCCCCGCCGCCTCCGGCGGCGCCCCCTCCCCTCTCCTGACAAAAGTCAGGGGAGGGGAGGGGTGGCCCGAAGGGCCGGGGGAGGGGTGAGGACCTACTCCGGCAGTTCGCACCCCTCCATCCAGACCGCCGCCAGGTTCTCCAGGTCGGGCGGGAGCAGGTTGGCCCACGAGTCCACGATGACGTCCAGCACCGCCGGCTTCCCCGACCGG
>CALDFY010000020.1 GCA_937942115.1 uncultured Anaerolineae bacterium
GGCCGCCGCAAAACCCTTCCTATCTCCCCTCTCCCAAACGAAGTGTGGGAGAGGGGAGGGGCCGGGGGAGGGGTGAGGCACCCCTCTCCCAAACGAAGTTCGGGAGAGGGGAGGGGCCGGGGGAGGGGTGAGGCACCCCTCTCCCAAACGAAGTTTGGGAGAGGGGAGGGGCCGGGGGAGGGGTGAGGCCAGCGCGCCGAAAAAGGTAGGGCCATTGGGCTTTTAGCCCCTGGCGTAGGTAATTACGTGTCACCAATTTATGATCCATCCCCTCCGGTGCTGCGGAAATACCGCTCTATGAAAAAGTCGTAGAAGGCCGCCGGTGAGGCGATAGTCAATGGTTCCCCGGCGTCGCAGAGCAGAAACGGCCATTCCTGCCCGCCCCCCAGACCGCCGTGGGTGGCGACCTGCTCCTCAAAGGTCACCACCCGCCCATCGGGGAGCAGCCCGCCCATCAGGATCAGGTCCCCCGCGTATGGACCGGTCACCAGACGATAGACTTCGCGGGCGACCCGGTCCCGGTCGCCGTAGGGCGAGAGCGGGTCGGGCGGCGTGATCTCTGCCCACCCCTCACCGATCACGGCCCGGCCGCCCTCCCGCCCCAGCACCACCGCCTGCCCTCCGGCCCGTCCTACGATCCAGCCGATGAGGTCCATCTCCATCAGCCGGTCCAGCAGATGCGGGTACAGCAGCGCCACCTCAATCAGGTCCAGCGGCCGGGCGACAACGTTGAAGTAGATATGGGCCAGGGGCCCCGAAACGCGCACGACGACGTCCTCCCGGCGCTCCAGGTCGTACCCTTCTGCCTCCCAATCCGGCGGGATGCGGCGGCCCAGGGAACGGCGCAGGGCTCGCACCACCCGGCCGACGGCAGGCGGCAACCGTTCCTCTATCCCCTCCATCTCCTCCATCAGGTAGCGGGCCTTCGCCTCCGCGTACCCCGGTCGGCTGAAGACCTCGTCCAGCGAGACGTCCCCCAACTGGGCCGCCACAAACTCCCCCAGCGTCTGCCCGACCCGCCACGAAAAGGGGATGGAGGGGGCGTTGCCGTGGTCGGAGAGGACGAAGAGGTCGTAGCGACGGCCCGATGCGCGCCGGCGCGCCCGGTCAATCTGCCGGATGCGCCGGTCTATGTCCCGCAGGATGCCGAAGGCGGCGGGGTCATCGGGACCGAACCAGTGGGCGACCTCGTCGTAAGCGTTGTAGTTGGCGTAAATGGACGGGACACCCCGATAAACATCCAGGACGATGCCAAAGGTCTGGACTTCGGTGAACAGGGCGTTGACGGCCGCCGCCAGAAGGGGGGAGAGAAGGCCTGGGGGACGGGCCGGGCGGCGAGATAGGACGGCCCTCAGCCGCCAGAGGAGGGCGCGCAGGTAGCCGGTGACCGTCAACCAGAAGACGCGCAGGATTCGCAACGGGCTGAGCAGAAATGTGATCAAGAGGCCGATGCCGCGCACCGACTCCAGAAAGAGACGGGGGTGAATGGAGGAGAGGGTGAAAAGGGCCAGGTCGGCGTCGCCGTCAAACATGTTCACGTAACTGGAGCCCCCCACCAGAATGCCGACCCGCCCGGCCTTCAGCCGTTCCTGCAGCGCCTGGACCTGGGCGGGCCGTTTGGCGACGAAGGCCACCCGTTCCCGTTTATCGTACCAGCGGAAACCCGGGATGTCCTCCCGATGGCCGAAGAGGATGGCCGCCTGGACGGCTGGGGTGGTACTGGGCAGCCCGCAGTACCAGGGGGTCAGGTGCCAGCCCTCCTCCCGAACCAGCCGCCGGAGGTACGGGAGATAGCCCCGCTCCATCGCCTCCACCAGATGGTCGTACGAGAGGCCGTCGATCTGAACGACGATAAACCCCCGTCGGCCGTCCGGCGAAACCACGGGCCGTCCCATCTGGCGGGCCAGGGCCTCATACTTCCGGCGACGGGGGCCCTCGGTGAGCCGGTCCAGCGCCCCCAGCAGGAATCCCATGGGTTTACGATATTCGCTCCAGCACCAGCGCGAGCGCCCCTAAGAGCACCACGTCGTCCCCCAGAGCCGCCGGGACGACCGGGGTGTTCTCCCAGTAGACGCGCTGGGCCCGCTCCCGCATCGTCTGCCGCATGGGATCAAGGAGCAGGTCGCCCGCGTTGGCGACCGACCCGCCGATGATGAAGAGGGCAGGGTTGAAGAGGTACATCAGGCTGACCAGCGCCAATCCGATGAAGTGGCCCGCGCGGGCGAAGATGCGCCGGGAGAGGTCATCCCCCCGCGCCGCCGCCTCGGCGACCTCTCGGGCGGTGACCGCTTCCGGACTGCTTACCATGCCGGTCAGAAGAGAGAACGCGCCCCGCTCCAGCGCCGCCCGGGCCTCCCGGGCGATGGCCGTCCCGGAGGCGACGGCCTCCAGACACCCGTACCCCCCACAGCCGCAGAGGGGGCCGTTCGGCTCCACCACCATGTGGCCGACCTCCCCGCCCAGGCCCTGCCCGCCCTCGTAGAGGCGACCGTCCACAATAATCCCGCCGCCGATGCCCGTGCTGATGGTCAGGTAGATCAGGTCCCGTACACCCCGACCGGCGCCGAAGCGGAACTCGCCCAGGGCCGCCAGGTTGGCGTCGTTGGCGACGAAGGTGGGGACGCCGAACGTCTCCGCCATCAGGTCCCGCAGGGGGACGTCCTTCCAGCCGGGGATGTTGGGGGTAAAACGGACGACGCCGCGATGGGCGTCTACCGGGCCCGGAGCGGAGAGGGCCAGGGCCTCCACCGACTCGTTTTCCGGCCAGACGGCGCGGATGGCCTGCCGGATGCGGTCCAGGACGGCCTCCGGACCCTGGGCCGCCAGGGTGGGGATGGCGACCCGCTCCTCCATCCGGCCGTCGGGGGTGCACCGGGCGGCCCGGATTTGGGTTCCTCCCAGGTCCACCACAACGATATACATGGCATCGGCTCCTTATGGCAGGCCTGGCGGCCTGCGCACTGTAGCGCAGGCCGCAGGCCTGTGCACTGTAGCGCAGGCCGCAGGCCTGTGCTACAGGCTACCGCTCCTCGCGGGTGTACGGCTGCATCAGGGCCGCCGGAGCGCCCAGCCGCTTGCGCATCACCTCCCCCGCACTGAACATCAGGACGAGGATGGTGAGGATGAAGGGAAGCATGTTGAGCAGCGGCGGGGAAATCCCCAGAGCCTGGAGCCGATACTGGAGCACCCGCACGCTGCCGAAAAGGTAGGCCCCCAGCAGACCCCGCACCGGGTCCCACATGGCGAAGATGGTCAGGGCGATGACAATCCAGCCGATGCCCGCCGTCATCCCCTCAATCCAGGCCGGTGCGTAGACGATGGAGAGATAGGCCCCGCCGATGCCCGCCATCAGTCCGCCGAAGAAGACGGCCAGATAGCGGACCTGGAAGACGTTCACCCCCATCGCGTCGGCAGTGGCAGGGCTTTCGCCCACCGACCGCAGGTTGATCCCCCAGCGGGTCCGGTAGAAGATGAACCAGAGGACGGGCACCATCAGCAGGCCGACATAGACCAGCAGGTCGTGCTGAAAGAGCAGCGGCCCCAGCACCGGCAGGTCACTCAGGCCGGGGATGGGGACGGCCTTCAACTGCACGCGGGGCGGCATGCCGATGAACCGCTTGCCGATCATCCCGCTGATGCCCTGCCCCAGCATGGTCAGCGCCAGCCCCGAGACGACCTGATTGACCCGCAGGGTGATGCTGGCGAAGGCGTGGATGAGGGCAAAGAGTCCACCCACCAGCGCGGCGGCGGCGATGGCCAGGAAGGCGTTCCCCGTGGCCTGGGCGACGCCGAAGGCCGTCACCGCGCCCATAATCATCATGCCCTCCACGCCCAGGTTGACCACGCCGGACCGTTCGGCGGTCACCTCTCCCAGGGTGCCGTATAGCAGAGGGGTCCCGGCGGGGATGGCCGCCTGCAGGACTGAGAAGATGTAGGCCCAGATGCTCATCCGACCTCCTCCCGCTCCAGCCGGACCGGGGTTGCAACGGCCCGACCGGGAAGTTCTACTCGGATTCGGTAGCGGGTGAACAGGTCACCGCCCAGCACAAAGAGAAGAATCATCCCGTTGAAGAGATAGACGGTGGCGGAGGGGAGCCCCATTGCCAACTGGATGGCGTCCCCGCCCACCAGCAGTCCACCGATGAGCAGCGCGGTCAGAATGACCCCCAGCGGGTTCAGACGGGCCAGCCAGGCGACGATGATGGCGGTGAAGCCGTAGCCGGGAGAGATGCCCTGGGGGTAACGGAGCCGGTAGTGGATGCCCGCCACCTCCCCGACCCCGGCGATGCCGGCCAGGGCGCCGCTGAGGGCCATCACCAGCATCGCCGTCCGCAAATAGTTCATCCCGGCGTAGCGGGCCGCCTCCGGGTTCTCCCCCGTCACCCGAATCTCAAACCCCCAGCGGGTGCGCTGGACCAGGATGTCGGCCAGCACCGCCGCCAGAAGGGCCAGGATGAGGGTGGGGTAGTGGATGCGGGTGATCCCGATGCGGGGAATTTGGGCCGCCAGAGGAAACTTGTCGGTATACGGGAAGCCCCATTCGGCCGCCCCCTTCCACGGCCCGTAGACCAGGTGGTTGACCAGTTCGCTGGCGATGTAGACGGTCATCAGGCTGGTGAGCACCTCGTCTATCCGCAGGCGGGCCTTGAGGACGGCGGGGACGAGAGCCCAGAGGGCGCCGCCCAGGGCCCCAGCCACGAACATCGCCGGGAGCCGGAGCGGGTCCGGAATGCCCGGGACGAAAAGGGCGACCCCGGTGGCGCAGACGGCGCCGATGAGCAATTGCCCTTCGGCGCCGATGTTGTAGACGCGGGCGCGGAAGGCCACGGCCAGCCCCACCCCCGCCAGCATCAGCGGGATGGCCTTCGTGACCGTCTCCGAGAGGCCGTAGAGGCTGCCGAACGCGCCGGTGAAGATACGGCCGTAGGCGACCAGCGGATTGACGCCCAGCAGCCGGAAGATGACGGCGATGACCAGCAGGGCCGCCAGCACGGAAAAGACCGGCGTGGCCACGCCCAGCCAGCGTGGAGTATCCAGACGTTTTTCCAGACGGATGCGGGGTAGAGAATTCATTCTCTCCTCCTGTGTGTTCCTCATCCCACCCCCGCCGCCTGCGGCGGCACCCCCTCCCGGAGGGGTGAGGCGCGATGGACGCCCGCCATCATCATGCCGATGGTCTCCAGGTCGGCCTGGTCGGCGGGCAGGATGCCCATGATTTCCCCGTTGTACATCACCGCGATGCGGTCGCTCAGTTGCAGAATCTCCTCCAGGTCCTCCGAAACCAGCAGGACGGCGGTGCCTTCCTCCCGCTGGCCGAGCAGGACCTGGCGGATGTACTCCGTCGCGCCGACATCCAGCCCGCTGGTGGGGTAGGCCGCGATGAGCAAGGTGGGCTTGCTGGAAGTCTCCCGGGCCAGGATGGCCCGCTGGATGTTCCCGCCGGAGAGCAACTTGAGGGGCGTCTCCCGGCTGGGGGTCGCCACCGCGTACTGCCCGATCAGCGTGTCGGCGTGAGATGCAATGGCCTGGGAATCCAGAAAGATGCCCCGGCAGATGGGGGCCTGATCGTAGGTCTTCAGGATGAGATTCTCGGCCACGCTGAGGTTGGGGACGGTGCTCACCGACCGCTCGCCGGGCACGTAGCAGACGCCGCGCCGGACCAGGGTGCGAGGGGGGCGGTTGGTGACATCCTCGCCGTTGAGGAGCACCCGGCCTCTCTCCGCCGGGCGCAGGCCGGCCAGCGCCTCCACCAGTTCCCGCTGGCCGTTCCCCGCCACCCCTGCAATGCCCAGAATCTCCCCCGCTGCCAGAGAGAAGGAGACGCCCCGGACGGCGGGCAGGCCCCGGTCGCTCCGGACGTGCAGGTCCCGGACTTCCAGAACCGTGGGGCCGATGGCGACCGGGCGTTTCTCCAGCCGGAAGAGCACATCCCGCCCCACCATCAGGCGGGCCAGCTCCCGCTTGTCGGTGTGGGCCGTCTCCAGCGTGGCGATCACCCGCCCCTGCCGGAGGACCGTCACCCGGTCGCTGACGGCGAACACTTCATCCAGTTTGTGGGTGATGAAGATGACGGTTTGCCCTTCATCCGCCATCCGCCGGGTGGTGGACATCAACTCCTCAATCTCGCGGGGGGTGAGCATAGAGGTGGGCTCGTCCAGGATGAGGATGTCCGCGCCCCGGTAGAGGGCCTTGATGATTTCCACCCGTTGCTGCTCCCCGGCGGAGAGTTGCCAGATGCGGGCGTCGGGGTCCACGTGCAGGCCGTAGCGACGGGCGAATTCCTGCAGCCGCTCCCGGGCAGCGCGCTCGGGGAAGAAGAAGTTACCGGGCAATCCCAGCACCACGTTCTCCGCCACCGTGTGGGAAGGGACCAGCCGGAACTGCTGGTGGACCATCCCGATGCCCAATCGGATGGCGTCGCGGGGAGAGCGGATGTGGGCCCGCTGGCCCTTGACAAAGATTTCGCCTTCGTCGGGGTGATAGATGCCGTAGAGGATGTTCATCAGGGTGGTTTTGCCGGCACCGTTCTCGCCCAGCAGGGCGTGGATTTCCCCGACGCGTACCGTCAGGTCTACATGGTCGTTGGCCAGGACGCCGGGGAAGCGTTTGACGATGCCGCGCATCTCCACGGCCGGAACGGTTACATCGGGCATAGCACCTCCTTAAGTCAGACCACAGACGATAGACCACAGACGACGGATGTGGCGCAGGCTGTTAGCCCAATAGCACGAATTTTTCCGTAGCGCAGGCTGTTAG